>CABQMM010000257.1 GCA_902465215.1 uncultured Bacillota bacterium | reverse complement strand
CGGATTTCAAACGGCGATTATTCAAGCATTGACTCAAAAGAAAAAATGACAGACGGATATTACGAAATTTTGCAGCTAAATCAAGCCTTTGAGGTCATGAACGAGAGCATTGAAAAATACACGGAAAGCCTGCTTGATAAAAACAGAGAAATCAGTTCGATTCTTGAAGCAATTGACGAAGGACTTATGATTGTGGATCTTGAGGGAAATGTCAACCTGCGTTCCAAGGATTCAGTGAACATACCGCCTGCAAATCTTAAAAATGGAATCAAGAAAGCAGCTGCAGCCAAACAATCGGTGAGTGAAAAAATTGTTGAAGGGTGCGAAATTTATAAGAACGTTTATTATCCGATTATGAAAGATGGTGAAGTCAGTAAAGTTGTTGTTTCCAGCGAGTGCATAACCAAAACGGAATTGATGGAGAAGGAATTACAGCAAATCGAAAAGATGGCAGGGGTTGGACAGCTTTCAGCTGCAATCGTACATGAACTCAAGAATATTTTAGCACTTATTAAAGGCGCGGCATATATTCTGGATAGGACATGCACATGCGGTAAAGAAGAAATCCATAGAATCCAAAAGGCGGCAGATGAAGCAGAAAATGTGATACGGACGCTTCTTGATTTCTCGGGAAGAGACCGCAACGGAAGCGACATGATACATATTGGAACTGTCATCAATCAGATTCTTTTATTGTCGAAGAAAGAAATTATTCGAAAGGGAATTCACATTACCAAAAAAACAGATGAGGAATGTTATGTAAATTCCAACAACCGGGAAGCGATTAAAGTTATATTGCAGAATATTATTCTTAATGCAATACAAGCAGTCGATTTTGATGGTAAAATTGATATATGCTGCTACCGGGAAGACGGCAATGTAATGGTTCATATCAGAGATGACGGATCGGGAATACAAATTGAACCTAAAGAAAGAATTTTCGAGCCGTTCATATCAACAAAAGAAGCCGGAAACGGAATCGGACTTTGGATAACGAAAAGACTGATGGATTCCCTTGCGGGCGACATCACGATTAATGAGACAAAGTGCGGAGAGACAGAGTTTACACTCTTGATTCCCGCGAACAGAGAGGAGGCACAGAAATGACCCCAATTATGATGGTTGATGACGACAAAGAATTATTGGAAATATATGATAAGATATTTAAGCTGAACGGCTTTGATGTTATTTCGTGCGAAAATGGAGAAAAGGCGCTTGCGGCATTGGCAAAAAATCAGATTTCTGTCGTGATTTCGGATATCATTATGCCGAAAATGAGCGGAATTGAACTGCTGCGTGAAATAAAGAAAAGAAACCCACAAACGGAAGTTATTATGCTTACAGCAGAAGGTTCGATTTCCGGAGCGGTTGAAGCAGTAAAAGAAGGCGCGTTTTCCTATCTTGTAAAACCCGCTGAAGTTGATGATTTGATTTCAAACATTAAAAAGGCGGCGGAGCTTTCAAAAGTCAAGGTCGAAAACGAGGTCTTAAAAGGACAGATAGCGACCTTGGCGGATGGAAGAGAATTTATCGGAATCTCACAGGTGGCAGAGGAATTGCGGCAGCGAGCACAGATTGTAGGAAAAACAGATTCTGCAGTTCTGATTACAGGGGAAACAGGAACCGGAAAGGAAGTCCTGGCGAATATGATACATCGCTGCAGTAATCGCGCGGATAAAGCTTTTATTTGTGTCAACTGTGGAGCGTTGAATGAGAATTTGATTGAAAGTGAACTGTTCGGGAGTGAAAAAGGTGCTTATACCGGGGCGGGAACACAACGAAAAGGCCGGTTTGAAATCGCTAATGGCGGAACCATTTTCTTCGATGAGATCGGGGAACTTAGTCTGAATATGCAGACACGGCTTTTACGGGTTCTACAGGAAAAGTCATTTGAACGGGTGGGCGGATATGAAACCATAAAGAGCGATTTCCGCTTGATTACGGCAACAAACCGAAATCTGAAACAGGAGGTTGCCGACGGTCGCTTTCGTGCAGATCTTTACTACAGAATCAACATTATACCGATTGAGATCCCACCTCTGCGAGAACGTCCGGAGGATATTCCGGCACTTTGTCAAAACTTCCTGGATTCTTATTCAAGAGAGATGAATAAAAACGTGCAGACGATAGACGATGAGACGATTAAAGCTCTTCAGAAATATAACTGGCCGGGCAATGTACGTGAACTGCGGAATGTTGTAGAAAGAATGGTAGTCCTTTCCCATGACGGGATACCTGACTTGGATTCACTTCCGGAAGAAATCCGGGAGCTTCCGGCAGGTGATAAGCCGGAAGAGGCACTGCGTACACAGATGAAAGCTTTCGAAAAAGAATATCTTCTTAAAATTATGAATAAACACGGTGGAAATGTTGCAAAAGCTGCGGAAGAGATGCAGATTGCAAGAAAGAATTTATATAAGAAGTTGAACGAGTATGATATTAAATATGGAAAAAATGACATTTGAGAAAATTATCGGAAGCAGCGAGGCAATGCGCAGGCAGATTAAGCTTGCTGAAAAAGCCTCAGATGTGGATCTTCCTGTTTTGATTACGGGGGAAACCGGAACCGGAAAAGAGCTCTTCGCCAAGGCGATTCATTCGCAAAGCTGTCGCCGAGAGAAGCCATATATAGCCGAAAACTGCGGTGCCGTTCCGAGAAATCTGGCAGAAAGTATTTTCTTCGGAACGACGAAAGGCGCATTTACGCAGGCAGAAACAAAGCCGGGGCTTTTCGAGCTTGCGGACGGCGGAACCCTTTTACTGGACGAACTGAGTTCGATGCCATTTGAGCTTCAGTCCAAGCTTTTGCGGACGCTTCAGGAAGGAAGCGTCCGCCGCCTGGGTGGAGCTTCTGAAATTGCGGTGGATGTCCGCATCATGGCTGCACTCAATGAAGATACGGAAATGCTGTTAAACAGCGGAAAACTCAGACGTGATTTATACTATCGTCTGAATGTAATTCACCTTGAAATCCCACCGCTTCGAGAACATCGAGAGGATATCCCGGAGTATATTACATATTTTCTGAAAAAATATAATGAAAAATATGATAAAGCGTTTGAAGGATTAGCAAA
>CABQMM010000256.1 GCA_902465215.1 uncultured Bacillota bacterium | reverse complement strand
GAAATTTTTTTGTTTTCCATAAGCTTTTCCGTAAAAACCAGATCATCACGAGGAGCGTTTTGTTAGTTCCTACAAAAACAGCCCTATATTTTTTGTTATGCTGTGTAAAATCTGATTATTTTTATTATAATTCATAACAAAATTCATAATATATTTTGTTTTTTCGATTTTTATTGGTTGTTTGATAGCATATTCAGCTCATTTTTGGTTAAATTTGGATCGGCGAGATAGTTGACAAACAAAATATCATGGTCTATAAATGGAAGCAGCAAGACAAACGATTGCATATTGCAATCTATCAATTCTGTCAGGAGCACTATCTTTCGTCTTTGTGAATATCGCAAAAAATCCAGCACTCTTTGGCATCGTTTATGCATCTTCTCGCGGGAATCAGCACAAGTTCCAGCCGGTCTCCAGGGTTTCTGCCGCAAGGCTTAGCCTTGGCTGGAATTTTCTTTTTTCCGGATTGTGCAAACGTTTATATAAAAAGTTGATTTTCCGAAGTGGATGGAGGTGGAAACAGAATCTTGGATATGAAAAACCGGTTCAAAAAGCACTTGACAAACCAGTCAAAAGCTGGTCATATATAAATTGACAGGAAAACATTTCAAGATTATATCAGTTTAGGCAGGTTCGTACATGGGAAGTAACTTAAAGGACATCGCAAAGGAACTTGGACTTTCCGTATCCACAGTTTCCCGCGTTATCAACAATAAGGGCTACATTTCGCCTGAGACCAGACAGCGTGTTATGGAGACTGTTGAGAAATATCATTATTCTCCGAACCAGGTTGCCAGATCTCTGCGTACACAGTCGACCAACACAGTCGGCATGATGGTCCCGGATATCGGTGAGTATTTCTCCGCCGTCATAAAAGGCATTGACGAGGTACTCTCTGAGCGCGGCTACTCCATGATCCTGATGGATTCCAATGAGAGCATTGCAAAAGAGCAAACATATGCCCAGCTGTTATACGAAAAGCGGATCGACGGTCTGATCCTGGCAACGGTCTCACATGAAGCGCCGTGGCTGGATCTGTATAAGCGTGGAAAGATCCCGGTCCTGTTCTTCGACAACGATCCGAATCTGCGCGATGTCTGCAATCTGGTCCTGCTGGATAACATCCGTGCTGGCCAAATGGCTGTCGAGCACCTGTATGAGCAGGGGCACCGCAATATTGCCGTTATCTGCGGCAACCAGTCGGAAACGACCGCCATCAAACGTGCCGAGGGCTTCCGTTCGGCCATGCTGGACAAGCAGCTGCCGATCGATGAAGCGTTGGTCCAATCCAGTGATTATCAGGATGACGCTGGTTATCAGTGCATGCAAACGCTGTTGAAAAATCGCGCAAAGCATCCGTTTTCCGCTGTTTTTGCAACATCCTACAAGCTTTCATGTGGTGCGATCCATGCGATCAAGGACGCGGGCCTGCGCTATCCGGAGGATATCGCGCTGATTGGCTTCGACATCGTCGATGAAAGCCGACTGTTCTCGCCGAGTATCACGTCGATCGTTCAGCCATCCAGAAAAATCGGACGTGTTCTTGCATCCCGGCTGCTTCTGCTGATGGAGCAGAGCAATCCGGAATTTGACGACGGAATTTCACAACATATCATGATCGAGCCGATCCTGAAAGTCGGCGAGAGCAGCCAGTACATCGCAACAAATTCATAACGCCTGCAAATAGAGCTGGGAGGCCGCTGTTTGCGCATGTTCCAAAGGGATACGTGCGCAGAAAGCAGCCTTCTTTTCTATTCTGTCTGGATTTTGAGAAGGAGGAAAAACGCATGTTTCAATTTTTTCTGGGCAGCATCTTTATTCTGCTGGATTTCAACGTTCAGCTCGGCCAGACAATCTCGATCGGGCTGCTGCCTGCCACGGTCGGTTACGTACTCTTGGCCGTAGGACTCAAGAAAATGCGGTTTTACTGTCCCAGGTACAAAAAACTGGATCTGTATGTCGTCCTCATGATTTTCTATTCCCTCGCGCTGTACTGCTTCGATCTGTTTGGCATCACGAATGGACTTGGTGCCATGGGTACGCTGTTGTCTGCTATTTCCTTTGCCTATTGTGTCTTCATTCTTTATCAACTTATCCGCGGCATACAGGAAATGGAGTCCATGTACAGTGTCAAACTGAACAGCTATGCTCTCAAAACAAACTGGCTGCTTGTTGCGCTGGCTGGCTTCGCTGGTTTCGCTGCCCGGCTGTTTTCTGCAGAGCTGAGCGCAATGGTCACTCTTTCCAGCTTCATCGTTGATATTATTTTCCTGCTCGCACTCCGGAAAAGCTGCAATACGTTCCGCGCGCTGCGGCCATCGCAGCTTAAGCTGCCGGAGCAAGAAACCGCATCCATCGAACCATCCGAATCAGAAGTTGCAAGCGGCTCTGCCGCTTGCTGAACAGGAGGTCTTATGCAAACAGAACGTCCCTCTGCGGTATATGTTTATCCGCCGGATGATTCCTTTTTCACCGGTCATGAGATTCCCTTCAGCTGGGCAGAGCTGAAGCGCAAGATCCGCTCACACGATTACACCGGTCTGGCCGTCGGCGACTACAAGCCCATTTCGCTCTCTACCGGTGAAACGCTCCTGATGGAGCTTGCCGGCATCAACACCTATGTCGGTTACGGCGACGAACCGCTCGGCGCACATCTGGACTTCATTTCTCGTGATTGTTTGACGCAGCGTTACCGGTATAATTCCACAGATACCAATTCCGGTGGATATATCTGCTCCGAACTCAACATGTTCCTGCAGACAAAGCTTCTTCCGCAGCTGCCGGAAGAAGTGCAGGATGTGATCGTCAGTAAGCGCGGTCTTGTTGAAACAAAGCTGGAAGCATACGCGACAAACTGGAACTGGCAGGAGCTTGGCAAGCTTTGGCTCCCGTCGGAAATCGAGCTTTGGGGCTTCCCGACGTTCTGCGAACGTCCGTGGGGACAGGGGCTAGGTGTCCAGTATCCGCTTTTCCAGGGCTCTACTCTGCACAAGATCAAGCGCCTTGGTATCGGCGGCGACCGCTGGAACTGGTGGATCCTGAATACGGCACACGGCGACAAAGCCCGGTTCTGCCACGG
>CABQMM010000255.1 GCA_902465215.1 uncultured Bacillota bacterium | reverse complement strand
AAGCTCTGATTGACTATTTACCTTTTTCGGTATAACTGAATCTTTCTTATACAGCGACATTGACTTTATTTTAAATTCTCTAAACAGCTTGCCATTGATAATCTTTGTTACTTTCAGAGAACCAATATGGTCGCCTCCACTCCACTCTTTGGTTTCAAAGGCTGCCGTCGTTCCCCAGGTACCCCATTCCTGCCCTACGAACCAGGTATACTGGTACGCGTTCATATTTTCCGCATAGGAAACCTGTACGGAGGCATCTGAACATGGCATCGTAAAGCAATACACCGTCGGATTCTCCAGATTGCAAATTGTCGCATTCACTTTTGAATTATTCTCACCGGTAATCGTTACTTCGCTTACGACATCTTTCGGATCCAGACCCGTAAATGCAAGGTACACTTTTTCTCCGGCTTTCTGTGAAAATGTAAATGTACCAGTTTCACCACCTATCGTAGAAATCGGATTTGTTCCATTTATTGCACCATTCAGAGATGCATACGCTTTCACGACTGCGTTCGGAGAGTTCTTATTCGTCACGTCCCGTCCTACTGTAACCGTGTGCTCCGCCGTATCAACTGTCAGCTGGCATTCTGCCCACTTGGAAGGATCCGCCTTGCTGGTGGCTGTGATTGTATAGGTTCCATTTGCCACATCCGCAGCGGTTACCAAGCCGTCCTCTACCTTGACTGCCGGATCACTGCTTTTCCACGTCACTTCTCTGGACGCTCCGTTTGCCACATCGACGGTCGCAGTGAGCTGGACACTTCCTCCCGGATAAATCGTCTCGCTGGTCTTATCCAGCGTAATTCCGGTAACCAATGGTGTCAGATCCAACGTCAGATTCGGACGTAAGGTCTGGTTTTTCAGAATCGGGAAGGCATACCCGCCGGTTGAATCCATCGTCCAGGTAGAATCAAAATCCCAGCCCAGTTTTTTATAAAAGTCTGGATCTTTCAATTCCGCCTCCGTTGCGTTCGCTCCATATTGCTTGTCTGCCCCCATCATATTCGGATCCGGGGTCAAAATCGTCCCATCTGATTTTCTCGCGACTGTGCCGGCAAAGCCGTAGTTATTCGTATACTCTCCTGACGTTCCGCCAATCCGGTTGAGTGATCGCATCTCCGGGAAAATGCTGACACAAGAGGAAATCGAACCGTTGTTGGAAATACCCGCCACGGCTGCGCCAGTGGGATTTTTTGTCAGCGCTTCTCCTGCCGCGTAGCTGTGGGAGATCGTCACTTTGCTGTCACTTCCGCATCCTACCAGTCCGCCAATATAATCTCCCTTATCAACGTCCATATCCACAACTGCATAGCTGTTGTCAATGGTTGTAGTTCCACCGGTCCAACCGACCAAACCACCTACAAAACGCTTGCTAGCGGTTCCTTTGATTTCAGCATCTGCATAGCAGGACTGGATCTCTACCGAATATTTTTCCCTTACATTTCCTATCAAACCACCCGCAGCTTCAATCTTATTCGTTCCATCTGTAGTTTCGATTGTTCCACTAACGTAACAATTTTCTACTGTCAGAGAATCATATACATCACCAACCAGGATGCCAACTCTCGCTTTATCGCCGGAAGCTTTAACCACCGCATTTTTTATGGTCAGATTCTTAATTTCACAATCCGAAGAAATTTCTCGAAACAGTCCCACATAAGCATTGCCGACCACATTCAAGCCTCGAATCGTATGTCCGCATCCATCAAATTCAGCTCCGGCCTTAGGAATCGAAGCAAAGTCGTGACCGCCCATATCAATATCGCACATCAGTTTCGCTTTCCAGTTTGAAATCTTCGTATCTCGGAAATACGCAAGCTCTGCCCCGGTACTAATTTGATAATAACCATTTTCATCTTTGGCCGGTTCCACAACCGCCTGTCCATCCCACTGATCCTGCACCCATACCGCCTTAAATGTCACATTTCCTTCCGGCATTGTATAACTTGCACCGCTGGCATATGTCTTAGTTTCGTCACTCCAGCCTCCAAAATTCATGCCGTATACCTTAAAGGTATTCTCTGGAAGCGTAATTACAGTTCCGGCTGCGGCATTTTTCAGTCTCGGCGCATTTCCCTGGAAATCCTCGCGTCCAGACGTAAAGGTAATTTTATACTTCGCTGCGATTGAAAGATCTATTTCGATTGTTTCTGTTTTTGTTGACGCGCCCTCAGATGTATCGTTCAAAACAATCGTTCCCGTGATACTTCCGTTTTGTCCCGGATCTTCGTCATCCGTTGCCAGTGTTCGATGGAACCCATTTTCATCGGACCAGCTCGCATGAATTTTTTGATTTGTGATAACGTTCTGTACAGCCTGCAAAATTTCATCCGCTGTCGTCTCATTTGTCACTGTCATCGCCTGCAGCGCTGCCTGTGCCGCTGTTTTGACATCCTCTAAGGTCTGCTCGGAAAATACATAGGCTCCACTTGTCTCTTTTTCACTATCCCCATAGACGGAATCACCGGTCGCCCAAACGCTAAACGTATAGGTTCCGCTTTCCGCTATCTGGGAAGTAAAATCGTAGCTGGTTGCGCCTGTCCCAAGCGCCACCTCACTGCCTTGTTCTGAATCATTCTTATAAAGCTGTACTTTATAGCCTGATGCATTCTCAACCGCACTCCAAACGGCCTTTCCTTTTACTGTCTCATCCCATTTGACACCCTTAGGCGCTACAAGCTGAACAAGGTTTACCTTTTTTTTGAGCACAATTGAGCCGATTAAACTTTTCTTGTAATGGACATAAAGCTGTTTTTCATTTTTGTTGCCAAGATCCAACGATTTAGCGAATTGAATCTTAATACTGCCAGTTCCATTTTCGGTAGTCACTGCAAGAAGTGTAACTCCGCCATATGCCGTTCCATCTTCCTCGGATGAAAGGGTAAAATCATTCAGCTGCAAATTTTCTGTTCCTGCATATCTAAGTTTAATTTCTCCATCTGCCGTGGCAGTGTCCGCATCGGTTGTCTGGAAAGTTCCTGTCACCGTTTGTCCCGAAAGCATGGAAACCGGGTTTGTTACCATGGTGAAATTAAGAGCTTCTGAATCGGCATCCGAAATCGTAACTTTTTTCTCAACCGTAAAATATCCGGTC
>CABQMM010000254.1 GCA_902465215.1 uncultured Bacillota bacterium | reverse complement strand
CTCTTTCTTAAAAATATTATATCATCTCTGAACTACCGTGTATACCCGATAATTTAAGATTGATACCAAAAGTTATTACGAGGCTAATATTTTAAACCAAATTTTTATTTTTTTCTTCAATATATTTTCGTCTGAAAGTAGTATAAGGCATATCGGCAGCTTCCGCTGCTTTGCGCATGGACATCTCTCCTGTTTGACATTTTTCCACTGCGATATAGAAGTTATCGGGTACTTCATTTTCCCTCCGCCCAAAACGCACACCCCGCATTTTTGCCGCTGCAATTCCTTCCGCCTGTCTTTGGTGTATTGCCTCGTGCTCCGTTTGTGCCACATAAGAGTAGTTGAACCCCCTTAATTCTTAAAATGAAAATAACCGCACGGCCCTCGTAATCAGGCTGACACGGTTATTCTCCTCTATTAAATTTAAATTTAAATTTCTGCGGTTTCCTGCATTTCTTTAATTATGCATATCCAGACTCCACTCTTCCAAATCCGTATGCAGCAGCTTGTGCGCACGCTCGGAAAGCGGCTCGCCGAGGAATTCCTCATAGGTCAATTGTACAGCTTTGTTCTCGTGTGAAAATCTGATTTCGCTGTTCTTATCCAGTCCATAGAGCTTTTTCGCGCGTTCGGCAGCAAGTTCCTGTCCGTCGCGGAATGGCTGACCGCCGCCGCCGACGCAGCCGCCCGGACACGCCATGATTTCAACGAAATCATACTCTGCCTTTCCGCTTCTCACCGCGTCAATCAGTTCCCTTGCATTGCCAAGTCCGCTTGCAATCGCAACCTTCAGCTCGGTTCCTGCCAAGTCAAACTTTGCCTCTTTCCAACCTTTCATACCTCTGACTTCCTTGAACGCATCCGGCTGTGGGTTGCTTCCGGTTACCAAATAGTAAGCACTCCTGAGAGCGGCCTCCATAACGCCTCCAGTCGTTCCGAAAATTGTTCCTGCGCCTGAACCTTCACCGAAAATATCATCAAACGGCATTTCCGTTAAATCCTGCGGCTTGATACTGTCGCTTCGGATGAAACGATCCAATTCTCTGGTTGTAAGCACCAAATCCACATCTTTGCCATGTTCGCTGTCATCCACCTGAGGGACAGTCATTTCATATTTCTTTGCCACGCAAGGCATGATAGAAATTGAGAAAATTTTGTCCGGGTTAATTCCGAGCTTGTATGCGATGAAAGTCTTTGCCATCGCGCCGAACATCTGCTGCGGTGATTTTGCTGTGGACAAATCCTCTACTAAATCCGGGTACTGCGTTTTCGCGAAGCGAACCCAGCCCGGGCAGCAGGAAGTAAACATCGGCCATCTGTGGCGGTTGCGGTTTGCAAGTCTTTCGAGGAACTCGCTTCCTTCTTCCATGATGGTAAGATCCGCCGTATAGTTCGTATCGAAAACATAGTCGATACCTATTTTTTTCAGAGCACATACAAGCTTTCCGTGAGTTGCATCCTTGTCCTTCAAGCCGATTTGCTCACCCCACGCGGTTCTGACCGCCGGAGCAATTTGTACCATCGTGACGATTTCAGGATCCGCAAGTGCGTCGTTGAGATCCAGTCTGTCGTCTCTTTCCCTCAAAGCCCCCACAGGGCAGTGCGTGATACATTGTCCGCAAAGTGCGCAGTTCGTATTGTTTATATCGCTGTTGTCCCTTACACCAATCGTGGTTCTGTAGCCGGAACCTGTCAGATTCCAGACGCCGATTCCCTGAACCTTTTCGCATACCTGAATGCAGCGCAAACATTTTACGCATTTAGAAGCGTCGCGAATCAAAGGCAGATCTTTGTTCCACCTATCAACTTCCGCGGTGTTTTCATAATCGCTGATGATGATTCCAAGATCGTTTGCAATCGTCTGCAGCGTGCAGTTTCCGCTTTCAATACAGCTTGCGCAGTTCGTATTGTGGTCCGATAAAAGAAGTTCCACATTGATTCTTCTGGTTCTTCTTACACGCGGGCTGTTCGTCATAATTTCCATACCCTCCGTGCAGACCGTATTACACGCCGTCACAAGCTTTTCCATGCCTTTGATTTCCACAAGGCAAAGCCTGCAGGCACCGATTTCGTTTAAATCTTTCAGATAGCAGAGATGCGGAATATGAATGCCGACCTTTTCAGCGGCCTCCATGATGGTGGTTCCTTCGTCAACTGCTATATTCTGACCGTTTATAACCAGTTTTACCATTTCGTATTCCTCCCTCCTCTGAACGAGCCAAAGCCATGATAGTCACAGCGCAGACAGCGGGAAGCTTCCTGCATAGCCTCTTCAAAACTCATTCCCTGCTCTACTTCATCAAAGTCATTTCCTCTCTGCTTTGCAAATCTCTCTTTCAGTTCTGTTCTTCCGCAAGGCAGATTATCATCCGGAATCGGACGCGGAATATCGACATCAACCGTAATTTCATGGTTGAAGCCGAGGTAGGAATCTATATTGGCTGCCGCAACCTTGCCGGCTGCAATAGCATTGATAACTGTCGATGGACCCGTTACGCAGTCTCCACCTGCATAAGTGCCTTTTACATTGGCAACGACACTGCTCTTCTTTGCCTGAATGTTTCCACGGAATACCGGGATTCCATAGTCCTCGAAGAAGCGAATATCTGTTGCCTGTCCGATTGCAGAGATAATAATATCGCACGGGATTTTTTCTTCCGGCTCAGAAGAATCTGCCGGCTTCGGTCTCCCTGAATTATCCGCCTTTCCGGCAATCTGCGGTTTCACCCAAAGAGCTTCCACTTCACCGCGCTTATTGGTTTCAATTCTGGCAGGTGCCTTCAGCTGAAGCAGATTGCATCCTTCCGCAATCGCTCCTCCGATTTCATCCGGAAGCGCTGTCATATCATCTCTTCTTCTTCTGTAAACGATGCTTACTTCGGATGCTCCCAGACGTTTTGCGGTTCTGGCTACATCCATCGCAACATTGCCGCCGCCGATTACGACAACGACCTTGTTTTGGAAATCCGGCATTGCATCGTCCCCGATGCCTCTGAGCATTTCGACTGCCGCAATAACGCCTTTGGCATATTCACCCGGGATGCCGATGCTCTTCGCATTATGTGAGCCAATTGATATGTATGCCGCATCGTAGTCATTTC
>CABQMM010000253.1 GCA_902465215.1 uncultured Bacillota bacterium | reverse complement strand
CCGTGAAGCGAAGCCCCGGTCCGTCAACAATCGACTCCCGGACAACGCCCGCAAGCCGAATCGTATTATAATCTTTCAAATTCTGCGTTGAGATCATGCTTTACTCTATCCTTTTCTTCCGCCGCCTTCGCATTGTTCCAGTAGTCCATCGTTCCAACCAGATAACCTGTGATTCTGCGGATTCTCTCGAAGCCGACATCTCCCTCGCCCTCTTTGCGGTGGCACTGCGGACATTCGTTGTCGATGATTCCCGTAAAGCCGCAGCACGGGTCTCTGTCTACCGGGTGGTTGATAGAGCCGTAGCCGATTCCGGATTCCTTCATGCATCTTACAACCTTTTCAAACGCATCCAGATTCTTCAGCGGATCACCGTCCAGTTCGATATAAGAAATATGTCCGCCGTTTGTCAGCTCGTGATAAGGTGCTTCCAAGCGGATTTTTTCAAAAGCGTTAATTGGATAATATACCGGAACATGGAAACTGTTTGTATAATAATCTCTGTCTGTAACGCCCGGGATAATTCCATATTTTTCTTTATCAATTCGTACGAAACGACCGGAAAGGCCTTCTGCCGGTGTTGCAATCAGAGACCAGTTGAGTCCCGTCTTTCTGGACTGCTCGTCCATTCTCTTTCTCATATAGCCTACGATTTCAAGACCGATCGTCTGTGCTTCCTTTGACTCACCGTGATGTGCACCAACGAGAGCTTTCAGGCATTCTGCAAGCCCGATGAAACCGACGGTAAGTGTTCCGTGCTTAATAACTTCTTCAATTGTATCATCCGGACCGAGCTTGTCGGAGTCCAGCCAAATTCCCTGTCCCATCAGGAACGGGAAGTTTTTAACCTTTTTCTGTGACTGAATCTTAAATCTGTCATAAAGCTGCGCGATACAAATATCAATCGTATTGTCGAGCAGTTCGAAGAACAAATCAATGTCGCCCTTCGCTTTGATTGCCAGTCTCGGCAGATTCAGGGAAGTAAAGCTGAGGTTGCCTCTGCCGTTTACGATTTCTCTGGTCGGGTCATAGACATTACCGATAACACGCGTACGGCATCCCATGTAGGCGCATTCCGTGCTCGGGTCGCCTTCTTTATAGTACTGCTTGTTGAACGGCGCGTCGAGGAATGAGAAATTCGGGAAAAGACGCTTTGCGGAGACCTTGCATGCCAGTTTAAACAGATCGTAGTTTGGATCTCCCGGGTTGTAGCTTACGCCTTCTTTTACCTTAAATATCTGAATCGGGAAAATCGGCGTTTCGCCGTTTCCAAGTCCCGCCTCGGTTGCCATCATAATGCATTCCATAACAAGTCTGCCTTCCGGAGAAGTGTCAGTGCCGTAGTTAATCGAGCTGAACGGAACCTGTGCGCCTGCTCTGGAGTGCATCGTGTTCAGATTATGGATGAAGGCTTCCATTGCCTGGTAAGTCTTCCTTCTGATTTCTTTATCGGCGAATTTCTTGGAGCGAGCCTGCATTTTGTGTGCTTCCTCTTCCGGAACGATCTTCTTGAGCTCTTCCAGTTCAAGTTCCATGTAGTTGTTGTCCCATGCCATACAAGGATATACGCCGTGCTCATGCTCGATTTTTCCTTCCAGTGCTTTCATTCTTTCCACACCGTCTTCAATGTCTTCGAGGAAGTCGAGCATTTTTCCAAGGTTGGTAACATAAAGGCGTTTATATGCTTTCTTAACACCCGGAGCCATACCGTAATCGAAGTTCGGCACCGACTGTCCGCCGTGCTGGTCGTTCTGATTCGACTGAATTGCAATACATGCAAGCGCTGCATAACTCTCAATGTCGTTTGGCTCTCTCAAATGTCCGTGTCCGGTCGAGAATCCGCCTTTAAGGAGTTTTACGAGATCAATTTGACAGCAGGTCATCGTCAGTGTATAGAAGTCCATATCATGAATATGGATGTCGCCTTCTTCATGTGCTTTCGTATGCTTCGGGTCGATAACATACATCTTATAGAATTCTTTCGCGCCTTCGGAGCCGTATTTCAGCATCGTTCCCATGGCAGTATTCCCGTCAATATTGGCGTTTTCACGCTTGATTTCGTTTTCCTTTGCTTCTTTGAAAGTCAGATCTTCGTAAATCTTCATCAGCTTGGTGTTCATGCTTCTGACTCTGGTGCGCTCCGCTCTGTAAAGGATGTATTCCTTCGCCGTGCGCGCATGCCCGTTCTCAATCAAAATCTTTTCCACCGCGTCCTGAATCTGTTCTACGGTCGGAACCTGATTGTGGCAGATTTCGAGCAGATAAAGTTCTACCTGCTTTGCCAGATATACAGCCATTTCTCTGTCGCGTCCGCCCAAAACCTGCGCAGCCTTGAAAATAGCGTCCGCAATCTTCTCGACATCGAAGTCTGCCATTCTGCCGTCTCTCTTAATGATTTTTTTGATACTGTCCATGTACGAAACCTCTCCCTCTTCTTTCTTGTTCTGTCTTTTCTATATGCAAGCAAACCACTATATGTAGTATGTATATTGTAAATATACTACTAAATGTCCAGCCTGTCAAGCATTTTTCTTCGCAAAATATTCATCACGAAGCATAGACATCAGATGAAGATCTACATATTTTCCGTCTTTCTTTCCGCCGTGGCGCATAACTCCTTCATATTGGAATCCGACTTTCAGATAAAGTTTTGAAGCGATTTTATTATCGGTAAAATGATCAAGCGTAACTCTTTCCATGTTCATTTCTTCAAATGCAAGCGCAAGTGCTGCCCTGAGGGCTTCTTCACCGAGCCCTTTTCCGCGAATACTTTTATCGGCAATATAAATTCTCGTAATATCAAGCGAATCATAATGATCATCGATATTGCTGATGTAAATCCTGCCGATTGGTCTTTCCCCTTCTTTCAAACAGACCGTAAGCTGAAGCTTATCCGCGTCTTCGCTTCTTCTAATAAATTCCGTGACAACCTCTTCGTAATCGCGTCCCTTGCTGATAGTAAAAAACTCGGTTACCGAATCCATTTGCTCCCACTCCGCAAAAAATTTGCAGTCATCGAAGGTGCTTTCCCTCAAAAAAATCCTTTCCATCTCTATTTTCTTCATTTTACCTTCACTTTCCTTTTCTTTCTTTTTGTGGTATACTGATTCTCGTA
>CABQMM010000252.1 GCA_902465215.1 uncultured Bacillota bacterium | reverse complement strand
AGCTGGACAACCTTTGTGCAATCGTAGACTGGAACGGTCTGCAGATTGACGGCAAAAATGAAGATGTTATGACGGTAACGCCGATTGACGAAAAGTTTAAGGCGTTCGGTTTTCATGTTTTGATGATAGATGGACACGACTTCGGACAGATTTTCGAAGCCTTTGACAAGGCGGCCGATTGCAAGGGCAAACCGACCGTGATTATTGCAAAAACCAACAAGGGCAGAGGGGTTTCCTTCATGCAGGACAACCCGGGCTGGCACGGCAAAGCGCCGAAAGAAGACGAAGCAAAACAGGCAGTAACAGAACTCGGAGGTGAATGGTAATGGCACTCAGAACAGCAATCGAAGCGGCAGCGGAAAAAATGGCGACACGCCAGGCGTACGGCAAAACTTTGGTAGAGCTCGGTGCGGAAAACCCGAACCTCGTGGTTATGGACGCAGACCTTTCAAAATCCACGATGACAGCGGATTTTGCGAAGGCATACCCGGACAGATTCTTCAACATGGGAATCGCAGAACAAAACCTCTATGCGGCGGCATGCGGTCTGGCTCTCTCGGGAAAAGTCGTGTGCGCCAGCACTTTTGCGATGTTTGCGGCGGGAAGAGCTTTTGAAATTATCAGAAACTCCATCGGATACACGCATGCAAATGTGAAAATTTGCGCGACCCACGCGGGAATCACGGTAGGCGAAGACGGCGCGAGCCACCAGACTTTCGAGGACATTGCGCTGATGAGAACGATTCCGGGAATGACGGTAATCAACCCGTCCGACGGCGCGAGCGCAGCGGAGCTCATCCGGCAGGCAACGGCTTTTGAGGGCCCGGCATATGTGAGACTCGGCCGCGCGGCCGTTCCGACTTTCTATACGAAAGAAGCAGCAAAGGAAATCCGCATCGGAAAGGCGGCAACGCTCAGAGAGGGCGCGAAAGCTGACGGCGGACACGCGGACATCACAATCATCGCGACCGGAATCATGGTGAGCGAGGCGATGCAGGCAGCAGAAGCGCTTGCGGCAGAGCACGGCATCGAAGCACGCGTAATCGACATGCACACAATCAAGCCGCTTGACGCAGAAGCAATCGTAAAGGCTGCAGAAGAGACCGGTGCAATCGTGACGGCAGAGGAACACTCGGTAATCGGCGGGCTCGGCTCGGCGGTTGCGGAAGTTGTAACAACGCACTGTCCGGTTAAGATGTACATGGTGGGACAGCAGGATACTTTCGGCGAATCCGGAAAGCCTGATGAACTCAAGAAAAAATACGGCATGACGAAGGACGACATCGTCAAGGGCGTTTTGACACTTAGAAAATAGCGCAGGCGCATTGGAAAGTGTTTTAGGCGTGCGTGTCGACGCGGTTCGACAGCGTTCGACAAAATTCGACACGCATGCCGAGGCTCGATACATGGCGAGAAAAACAGGCGCTTGACACGCGCTCAACGTCAAGGTGTGCGCTCGACACGCACGCCGAGGTTCGGCACGCGCGGGCACCCAAGGCGTCGTGCCGACACCCAAGGGGGATATGGGATATGGAAGAATTTTTTGAAAATTTCAGCTTAGAGACGGCTTTTACAGGGCTGGCGCGATGGATATTCGTCGCGCTGGCTTTGTATATTTTGGTGCGCTCCATTATCTCGCTGATACGGGCAAAGAACCCGGCAGAGGTCTGGGCGTACATGAACACGCGAACCTATCGACAGGACGCATACGGAAACTGGGAAATTGCGGCGGAGGAAAGCGTACCGATTACGCATTGGGAAAATGTTATCGGCAGGGCAAAGAGCTGCGATATTACTGCGGACGATCCGGCAATCTCAAGAAATCACGGGATTTTGATGAGGGATACCGCGGATTCGGACGGCGTCTGGAGCTACCAGGATTTAGGCTCGAAAAACGGTACATATTTGAATGACATTCTAATCAGCAGGCAGGGGGACCGCGAAGGGGAAACGGGACCTGAAATCAAGCTCGAATACGGAGATGTGATTCGCGCGGGCTTTACGGAATTTACGCTGATTCCGATTAGTCTGGAAGAAAAAAACAACAATCTTGCGATGCGAAAATCCGATACGAAAATTATGAGTGCAGGGCCAAGTCTGGCGGCGCTTACGCTGTTTCAGATTTTGACAGTTTTTCAGCTCTGGCTTTCGGTGGGAACGGAGCATTTGGGGGCGATTCTGACGGCGTTCGGCGGACTGTGTGCGCTGATGTGGCTGTACATGGGCATTCTTAAAACCGCAGGAAGAACCGCGGTTGAGATGGAAACCATCGCTTTCTTTTTATCCACGCTGAATCTGGCGGTTGTTGCAACATCCGCGCCGGACAAACTGCTGAAACAGTTCATTGCGATTGGCATCGGGGTGGCGGTATTGTTTGTGATATGCTTTTTGCTGCGGAATTTAGAGCGGACGAAGGCTTTGAAATGGGCGATGCTCATCGGGGCGGCTTTGCTTCTTGTGGCAAATCTTGTCATCGGTTCCATCGGCTTCGGTGCAAAAAACTGGATTCAGATCGGCGGCTTTTCGTTCCAACCGTCGGAATTTGTAAAAATTGCATTTATCTGGATTGGAGCGGCGACGCTGGACGAGCTTTTTGATAAGAAAAACCTTTTGGTTTTCATGATTTTCTCGGCATTCTGTTTTGGATGTCTGGGACTGATGGGCGATTTCGGGACCGCCATCATCTTTTTCGTAACATTTTTGATTATTTCCTTCCTGCGAAGCGGCGACTTTTCCAAGCTCATCCTCATGGTGGGTGCTGCTGCGGCAGGCGGGTTTATGATACTACAGTTTAAACCGTACATCGCCACGCGATTTCAGACATGGGGACATATCTGGGATCCGGCAGTCGTTGATGCGGCGGGCTATCAGCAGAGCAGAACCCTAACGGCGGCAGCCAGCGGGGGACTGGTGGGAGTCGGGCCGGGAAACGGCTGGCTTGACACGCTTCCGGCGGCGGATACCGACATGGTTTTCGGCATTCTGATTGAAGAATGGGGGCTGATTATTGCGGTTTTAGCGGTACTTTCCATCGTGACGCTTGCGATTTTCGCGGTGCGCTCAATTATGTCGGGGCGCTCGACCTATTACACGATTGCGGCGTGCGGCGCGATGAGCATGTTCGTCTTTCAGACG
>CABQMM010000251.1 GCA_902465215.1 uncultured Bacillota bacterium | reverse complement strand
CTCGAAAACTTCAACTATCCGTACATCTCGCGCAGCATTACGGAGTTCTGGAGACGCTGGCATATGTCTCTCAGCTCGTGGTTTAAGGAGTATGTGTATGTGCCGCTGGGAGGAAACCGCAAAGGCCTTCCACGGCAGATTTTCAACATTGCGGTTGTCTGGGCTCTGACAGGACTCTGGCACGGCGCAAGCTGGAACTTCGTGGCATGGGGCATATATTTCGGCGTAATTCTGATTCTGGAAAAACTTTGGATATTAAAGTGGCTGGAGAAGTGCCCGGCGTTCATCGGACATCTTTACAGTCTGGTTTTGATTGTGCTGGGATGGGTGATTTTCGCGCTCACGGATTTTTCGCAGATGAAGGAATACCTGCTGATGATGTTCGGCGGCGCGTCTGCGTTTATCGACGGTGACTTCAAATATCTGGCATGGAGCAGAATCTGGGTGCTGATTGCCTGCACCATCGGCTCGACGCCGCTTGTGAAGCACGTCTGCGAAAGGATTGCAGGCGGTCTTTCGAGTGTCAGAAACGGGGATGTATGGCTCGGCGTGCTTGAAACGGCAGTGCTTTTAGGAATCCTGGCGCTTTCGATTGCATTTTTAGTGAGCGGTTCATATAATCCGTTCCTGTATTTCAGGTTTTAGAGAGGGGGCAGTGAGATGAAAACAAAGAAAAGAAGTTTGATCCTGATTGCCGCCTCGGCACTTTTTCTGATTCTTCTGTGTGCAGGGACAATTCTGACGCCGGAAGTTTCGTTTTCCGAGAATGAAAACCGCTATCTGCAGAAAAAACCGAATTTTACGATGACGGATATTTTAAGCGGGCGTTTCGAGGAACAATCGGAAAAATATCTGAACGACCAGATTGTCGGAAGAAACCTTTGGGTGAAGGCGATGGCGACGACGGAAGCAGGGCTTGGAATCAGCGATATTAACGGCGTTTACCTCTGCACGGGCGGCAGAGTCGTTAAACGCGTGACCGAGGCGGATTTTGACTGGAGCAGGTATGAAAAGAATTTAAAAGAGACGGCGGCGCTGAAGGCGGCCTGCGAGGAAAAGGGAATCGGCTTTCACGCGATGCTCGTTCCGACGGCGGCATATGTCTATGAGGACGATCTTCCAAGTAACGCGATGCGTTTCGATGAAGATAAGGCGTTTACCGACGCGGAGAAGGCTCTCGGAGACAGTCTGATTGATTTACGGACGGATTTGAGAGAAAAGGTCATGCGCGTCCGGATTGATTCTGCGGAAAAGACAGGCGAAATGATGACGGTGGGCCATGATGTTTTCTTTAAGACCGACCACCACTGGAGCGGCTACGGCGCCTTCCTCGGCTGCAATGCCTTTCTTTCGGCTTCGGGTTTGTCGGAAAGCGGCAGGACTTATGAAGAAGAAAATCCGGCTGTGCTTTCGGACAACTTTTACGGGACACTGTATTCCAAGGTGCTCCTTGATACGCTTTCGGCGGACACGATTGAAACGCCTTCTGCGGCTTTAAACAGAAGCTGCAAGGTGAAATTCAGCGGCAAGACTTATGATTCGCTCTATTTCAAAGAATATCTTGAGAAAAAAGATAAATATGCCGTTTACTTCGGTGGCAATTACGATAAGGTTGACATTGAAACCTGCCGCGACACCAAATGCGACGTTAAGGACAAAATTCTGATTATCAAGGATTCCTTCGCGAATTCGTTTGTACCGTATCTGATGGACGATTATGATGAGATTACGATGATTGATACGCGATATTACCGCGGAAATGTGACAGAATTGGCACAGGACTACAATGAAGTGCTCGTGCTTTACGGAATTGATAATTTCGCCGGCGAAAAGATGAATCTTTCGGGCGGAAGCCTGCTGCAATAGGGGGAAAAGCCCCGTTCTCCATGCGGAGGGCGGGGCTTTTCCTGTGTGTTTAGTGGATTATAATGAATTTTCGATAACTGCAATTTGTTTTTTCACGCTCTCAAAGGAAGTAGAGCCTTCGGATTTCTTCGCGCTGATGCAGGTTTTGATGTCGATATGCGCATACACATCCGAATCAAAGACAGGGGAGAACTCTTTCAGCTCGTCCAATGTCAGCTCTTCCAGCGCTTTACCGTTCTCGATGCAGTAGAGCACCAGACGGCCGATGATTTCGTGACAGTCACGGAATGCAAGGCCCTTGGAAACCAGATAGTCTGCAGCGTCGGTTGCGTTCATAAATCCGGTTTTCGCCGACTGCGCCATCCGCTCCTTATTGACCTTCAAAGTCGAAAGCATTCCCGTCATCATCAGAAGCGACATGGAAAGGGTGTCGTAAGCGTCGAACACCGGCTCCTTGTCCTCCTGCATATCCTTATTGTATGCAAGCGGCAGACCTTTCATTACCGTCAAAAGGCTCATAAGATCGCCGTAAACGCGTCCGGTTTTGCCGCGAATCAGCTCTGCCATGTCAGGGTTCTTTTTCTGCGGCATGATGCTGCTTCCCGTCGCATAGCTGTCGTCCATTTCGATGTAGCCGAAATCCGGGCTTGACCAGATAATCAGCTCTTCGCAAAGCCTCGAAAGGTGCATCATGGCAGTGGAAGCGCAGCTTAAAAATTCTATGGCAAAGTCTCTGTCGCTGACTGCGTCCATGCTGTTTGTGCAAAGCGAAGCAAAGCCGAGTTTTTCCCGGACAAAATTGCGGTCGGTATCATAGGTCGTGCCTGCCAGCGCACCTGCGCCAAGCGGCATATAGTCCGTCCGCGCAAGGCAGTCGGAAAACCGCATGCGGTCACGCGCGAACATATTATAGTACGCCAAAAGGTGGTGCGCGAAAAGAACAGGCTGTGCCTTCTGCAGATGCGTATAGCCCGGCAGAACCGTTTCCGTGTTCTCCTTTGCAAGCTGAAGCAGAGCATCCGCCAACCCCGCAAGTTTTTCGTCGAGGTCTGCAATCAGGCTTTTCTGGTACATACGAAAGTCCAGAGCTACCTGGTCATTGCGGCTGCGCGCCGTGTGAAGCTTCTTTCCTGCATCGCCGATGCGCTGGGTGAGAAGCCGTTCAACGAACATATGGATGTCTTCGTCCGCAGGCTCGGAAAGGTCTTTGCCCGCCTCGAAATCTTCTGCAATTTCTTTCAGTCCGCCGACAATCTTTTCACAGTCCTCCTTC
>CABQMM010000250.1 GCA_902465215.1 uncultured Bacillota bacterium | reverse complement strand
TCGTGTTCTAAATTTTTATTGGGATTTTAGATATTGAAGAAGAAAAGTGAGTTTATGTTCTAAGAAAATTACAGGAATACCTTGAAAAATACCTACTTTATTTCATTTAAAGAACAATATTCCTTTCCCGGGCTTTAAGAAAAATGTACCAAAAGAAAAATTCGACACGGTTCGACATTCCTCGACACAATTCGCCCCGGAGAATTTAGAACACAAACTTCATTTTTGCATTTTATATCTAAATCCGGGTCTGAATTTTAGAACAGCAAGTCGATTTTTGACTTAAACATCTAAAACGGCGTAAAACGCTCGCAGCAGGCTCGGCATTTTTCGCGGTAATGAGAAAAAAATCCAAATATTTATCGCAAATAAATTGAAAAAAACTGAAAAATTATATATAATGTTTTGAGAAATGTAAATGATAACTAATATCAACAGAAAAGAGGAGATATATAATGGGATTTGCGACAGAAGTTGGAATTGATTTAGGTACGGCGAATGTACTTGTATATATAAAGGGAAAAGGCATCGTCCTCAACGAGCCTTCGGTGGTTGCCATCAATAAGGACACCGATGAAATTCTTGCAGTTGGCGAAGAGGCGAGACAGATGCTCGGAAGAACTCCGGCGAACATCGTGGCGGTCAGACCGCTCAGAGACGGCGTTATTTCCGATTATGACATCACGGAAAGAATGCTCAAGCATTTCATTCGCAAAACCTGCGGAAGCGGCAGATTTTTCAAGCCGAAAATCATGGTCTGCGTACCGAGCGGCGTTACCGAAGTGGAAAAGAGAGCGGTAAGAGAGGCTGCGACACAGGCAGGCGGCAAGGATGTATATCTGATGGAGGAACCGGTGGCGGCGGCAATCGGCGCAGGCATTGACATTTCCAAACCGGACGGCGTTATGGTGATCGACATCGGCGGTGGAACTACGGATATCGCGGTTATCGCCCTTGGCGGAATCGTTGCGAGCACATCCGTTAAAATCGCGGGCGATAAATTCGACGAAGCGATTATTAAATATATGAGAAAAGAGCACAAGCTTTACATCGGTGAAAGAACCGCAGAAGAACTCAAGCTTACTATCGGAACGGCGTTCCCTCGTGATGAGGTTGTTACGAAGGAGTGCAGGGGAAGAGACCTTGTTACGGGACTTCCAAAGAGCGTTGAAGTGACATCCGATGAAATGATGGATGCGTTGGAAGAACCGCTGCATGCGATTTGCGAGGCAGTGCACAATGTTCTTGAAATCACTCCGCCGGAGCTTGCGGCAGACATCAGCAATTCCGGAATTATCATTACGGGAGGTGGTGCGCTTCTCTACGGAATTGATAAGAGAATTGAAGACAGAACCGCGATAAATGTTATTACCGCAGAGGACCCGAAGTCATGCGTCGCAGTCGGAACCGGAAAATCTTTAGATATTCTGGAGAAGCTGGAAGGCAATTCACTTAACAGAAGGGCACCTTATCTTTAAAAAAAGTTAGCGTCCCGTTTACGGGGCGCTTTTTTCGCATGAGGCGAGCTTGAAAAACAAGAATAAAATGGAAAATCAACGAAGACCGAAAAGACAAGAAAAGATAAAGAGGAATCGATATGAAACTGGAACTGATTGCAACCGCGACCTTCGGGCTCGAAGCTGTGGTGAAAAGAGAAATAGAAAATCTGGGGTATAAAATTTTGAAATCTGAGGACGGAAAGATTACCTTCCTCGGCGATGAACGCGCAGTCGTTCGAGCGAACCTGTGGCTTCGCAGCGCCGACAGGGTGCAGATTAAAATGGCGGAATTTATGGCATATGAGTTTGAGGATTTGTTCCAGCAGATCAAAGGGATTGCTTGGGAAGAGTGGATTCCGATTGACGGAAAATTCATTATGAACGGTTCTTCGGTAAAATCCAAGCTTTCAAGCGTTCCGGCGTGCCAGTCAGTAGCGGAAAAGGCGGTTGTGGAGCGGCTGAAGGAGGCATACGGCGTGGACTACTTCCAAAAAAGCGGCGCGTTGTACGATATTAAAATCACGCTTTTAAAAGACCGCGTGACGGTGACTCTCGACACGACGGGGCCGGGGCTGCACAAGCGCGGCTACAGGCAGCACAGCGTGGAGGCGCCGATTAAAGAAACTTTGGCGGCGGCAATGCTTCAGCTTTCATTCTGGAAGAAAGATAGGATTTTGACAGACCCGTGCTGCGGCTCAGGCACGATTCCGATTGAAGCGGCGATGATTGCAAGAAACATCGCGCCGGGAATCAGCCGCA
Source organism: uncultured Bacillota bacterium (assembly GCA_902465215.1). Taxonomy (GTDB): domain Bacteria; phylum Bacillota; class Clostridia; order Peptostreptococcales; family Anaerovoracaceae; genus CAG-238. Next base: position 898 of record CABQMM010000250.1, on the reverse strand, counting down.
GCTTCGCATGCGAAGAGTGGGACGCGATTCCGGGAAAGCTTTGGAAAGAAGAAAGAAAAGCGGCGTTTGAGCTAATCGACAATGAATGCAGTCCGAAAATTTTCGGGCTGGACATCAACCCCGCGGCCATCGAGGCGGCAAAGGCAAACGCGGAAGCGGCGGGCGTTGAAGACTGCATCCGTTTCGCGGCGGCCGATGTGGCCGCGATGCGGACGAAAAGCCCTGGCGGCGTCATCGTCACGAATCCGCCTTACGGCGAGCGAATCGGTGACAAGCAGGGAATTGAAAAAATTTATGAGGCCTACCGCGGATTTCTCCGCGAAAACCCGACATGGTCGCTTTTCGTGGTAACGGCGGATAAAAGTATCGAAAAGAAGCTGGAAAGACAGGCAGACAGGCGCAGAAAGCTTTACAACGGCAGAATGGAAGTCTGCTACTATCAGTTCCACGGCGAAAAACCGCCGAAGCAGTAAGAAACAGTGGGAAACGGCAGGAGACCGAAGAACGCGGGAAACTGAAGAAATGAAAGAAGAATGCAATGAACATTAAGATTAACCCGGAAGCAAAAATTCCGATTTATTTACAAATTGCCAATCAACTGAAACTGCAGATTTTGTCGGGAGAACTCGTGGGAGGCAGCACGCTGCCGTCCGAACGGGCGATGGCGCAGCTTTTGGCGGTTCACAGAAATACGGTGTCGAAGGCATACAGCGAGCTGAAGGCGGAGGAACTGGTGGAGTCTCAGCAGGGCGTCGGCTATGTGGTGATGAGTCCGCAGGCAGAGGCAGAGACTTCAGCAAAATCAACCGGAGCAAATGCTGCAGGTGCACAGCCGAAAAAAGAAAAAGTAAAGAAAGTCAACTGGAAGGCGGAAATCAACGAACGTTATCTGGATATG
>CABQMM010000249.1 GCA_902465215.1 uncultured Bacillota bacterium | reverse complement strand
CGACTCGTGCTGTAAAGAATATTAAAGAATTTTCACTGAAAGCTTACTATATTCAAAAGGAACTTTTAGAGATTGGGAAATCCACAAGTGATTTTAACGGGGTAGTATTGGCTGTGTATGACCGTGAGCGAACGATATGTGATTGCTTTAAGTATCGCACGAAAATTGACAACGAAATTTTCAATAAAGCCGTTACTGCTTATGCTGCTGATGAAGAAAAGAATCTCGCTAATTTGTCTAACTACGCAAAGAAAATGAAACTTTATACAAAAGTTATGAATGTGATGGAGGTATTGCTTAATGGCTGATATTGCTGCATCTGTGCTTGCACGGTTAAAAAACAAAGCTGCTGAAAGCGGCAGAAGTTACCAGCTTTGTCTACTATTGCGGAGAAGATAGACGCAATCCTTAGTTTGATGGAATTTTCTAGTCGAATGAAAGATTATTATGACATTTACTATCTTGCCAGCAAATTTGATTTTGACGGCAAGATGCTTACTGAAGCATTGGCGAAAACTTTTAATAATCGCGAACACGCCTTTACGATTGAACAGTTTGAACAAGTTATGAGCTTTGCAAACGATTCTGCTATGCAGAAGAAGTGGAAAGCATTCTGTCGGAAGATTGATACTAAAACTGACAATTTTAGCGCAGTGCTTAAAATAATTAATGTTTTTTTGGCGGAGCCGTTCGCAGCGGTGGCGATGAGCAAAGACTTTGCTGAAAAATGGTCTGCTACCGATGTCAAGTGGATGTAACGCGCGAAAGCCCCGACGGATTAACCGTCGGGGCTTTCGCGTATTTAGGTGATTATCAGTCTATTTTGCTAATTTTCTGTAATTTGACAGCATGTCTCTCCAGTTCTGACGAAGATAATAATCCGGAAGGCTTGGCTGGCGTTCCGTCAGATACATTTCAGTAAGATGCTGCCGTCTCTTTTCGTTCTGCTTCTTGCAATATTTTTTTATTATTTCGATTAAAGTCTGTTTCATAGATATTTCCTCTCTTTCTGATTTTGTTAAAGTATATCCAAAAGGTAAAAAATATCGTATGGTTAGTTAAACCCTTCGCTCTCTGCACTTCCACGGTCAACCGCCCGAGGTATGCAAGAGATGCCGGTGAAATTTAAATTCATACAGCGGTTTCCCCCTTTCTTTCAGCATCTGAAATTATCTAAGCAAATCTTCGGCTTTCATCCGACCTTGGGATTGTTTGCATAAAAAAACTGCAGCCCCATGGAATGAAAACCAAAAGACTACAGACCGTTTTTACTGTGTTTTTTGCTTATTTCAATTTGTCCGCATTCGTCCGACGCAGGAAATCGTTAATCTATGCATGTCTCCTGACTTAGACATCAACACTTTATCGCGCCTTCCCAAATACGAAAGATTCAGTGGCATATGCAGATAAAGCTCCGTCAATACAGTGGCGGGACCGCGCAGGATTCTCACCTGCTTCCATCTTAGCTTTCTGCCCAAATACCCGCAATTCGCAAAGCCTCGCGCAGAAAGAACATAAATCATATTTTTTTAAAATCTTTTCGAGAATAGTATACCATAGAAATCTGCGATGAACAAGACTTATCGGTAGTATACTAAATAAGTGATATGCGGTCGTGGCGGAATTGGCAGACGCGCAAGACTAAGGATCTTGTGTCCCACAGACATGCAGGTTCGACCCCTGTCGACCGCACCACTTTCTGAAAGCATTCCCTTGGGAATGCTTTTGTGTTTTTCGGGCAGAGAGACAAGAATAGACTTTCTGCTTAGAGTTTGGGCAATGAAAGAGAGGGGATCTCATATGAAAACAGGTTATTTGATTGTCGGAGCGGGGCCTGCGGGAATTTTCACCGCTTTGGAGCTGATTAAGAACGGACGCCGTGGAGAAGAAATCACAATCGTGGAAAAAGGCGCGGCGATAGAAAAGCGCTCATGCCCTAAGACGCATACGGGTAATTGCGTGGGATGTAAGAACTGCAGCATCACCACAGGTTTTTCGGGTGCGGGGGCTTTTTCCGACGGAAAACTGTCGCTTTCACCGGATGTAGGCGGAGACCTTCCTGAGCTGATTGGCTATGATTTTGCGAAGGAACTGATTGACTATGCAGACAGCATCTATCTTGAATTCGGAGCCGATACCAGAATCGAAGGAATTGAATTCCCGGAAGAGATTAAGAAAATCAGAAAGCGCGCCATCAAAGCCGGGCTGAAGCTTGTGGACTGTCCAATCAGACATTTGGGAACAGAAAAAGCGCAGGAAATTTATTATAAAATCGAACAGTATCTTCTCGGCGAGGGCGTTACAATGCACTTTAACAGCGAGTGCCGGGATTTGCTGATTGAAAACGGCGTCTGCATAGGTGCGATTGTCGAAATCAAAGGTAAAGAAGAAAGAATTGAAGGCGGCAAGACCATCGTCTGCACCGGGCGCAGAGGTGCGCTTTGGCTGGAGACGGTGTGCGAAAAGCATGGGATTGCACACAAGCCGGGAACTGTTGACATCGGTGTGCGTGTAGAAGTGAGAAACGAAATCATGGAGGAAGTGAACAAGTACCTCTATGAATCCAAGCTTATCGGCTATCCGCAGCCGTTCCGCAACAAGGTCAGAACCTTCTGCCAGAATCCGGGAGGCTTCGTCAGTCAGGAAAACTACGACGAAAACCTTGCGGTGGTCAACGGACATTCCTATAAGGAACTGAAGTCGGAGAACACGAACCTTGCAATTCTCTGCTCGCATAACTTCACGCATCCGTTCAATCAACCGATTGAATATGCGAAGAAAATCGGGGAGATTACAAACATGCTCGGTGCAGGTAAAATCATGGTGCAGCGCTACGGAGATATTTTGAGAGGAAAGCGCACATGGCAGCGGGAACTTGCGCATTCAAATGTGAGACCGACGCTGAAGGACGCGGTCGCGGGTGACATCACATCCGCAATGCCGTACCGCGCGATGATTTCGATTATCAATTTCATCAAGAGCATGGACATCGTGGTGCCGGGATTTGCCAGCGACGAAACGCTCCTGTATTCGCCGGAGCTGAAGTTCTACAGCAACAAGATTGACATTGACACAGACCTCAACACGAATGTGAAGAACCTTCACTGCCTCGGAGATTCCACAGGCTGGACCCGCGGCCTGATGATGGCCTCCGTC
>CABQMM010000248.1 GCA_902465215.1 uncultured Bacillota bacterium | reverse complement strand
GTGATCGCCAGTCCACCAAGGATCTTGGATGCGTTCTTGCCTGCGCTCCTGCGCACTGCCTTTGCAAATGTTTTCAGGTTCATGTTCGTACCTCCAAAATTTTATAAAAAGAAAGAGCCTACGATTTCTCGTAAGCTCTCGCCTTTCAGATATGTCCGTGCTGCTTCAAATTCTCGAAGCGGATCTCTGTTTTCTTCTGACTGTCACGCTCCATCCGGATGCAGTCTTCAATGTATTCGCACAGCCGAATCGGCTGCATGAACAGATACACTGCGATCGCGATCAGCGTCCGCAGTCCGTTCAGTGCAGTATACTTCAGCAGCTTCACCATTGCCTGGTCCAGAGTTGCATAATAATCATGGTCGTACATAAATATCAATCTCCTTTGTTTGTCAGTTTGGATATCTCTTCCATAAGGGAGACTGTATTTTTCGCGTTTACCGGTTCTTTTCCGCAAGCTGGCGCTGAACTTCCTCCCGCACCATGTCCTGCATTTCCTCTTCGCTGCGCTGCTCCTCAATCAGGTCGTGGCCAAAGCTCAGGATCGCGCTTGCAGCCATCATTGCCACGGATGCAACTTTCCACCAATTGATCTTCTTCATAAAATATCAGTCTCCTTTTCAAAATTCAAAATGGTTCCCGTCTGGTCGGGTCGTAATCCAGATACTCTTTGATCGGCTCCTGGAATGCTGTCACATAGTACACTTCCAGTCCATCATCCGTTGTCTGCCGGGCATAGTTGAAGTCGATCCAGTAATATTCCCACTCGTTGCTCAGATACTCCGCGCACCAGCCCAGCATATCTCCTTCCGGTATAAAGTCCAGTCCGGGCAGGAAGGAGTAGAAGTCATTCAGCGAGACTTCTCCATTCAACGCAAAGTTCCGGTTCACGTTGTAGAAGGCATCCATCAGCTCCGTTTCCGTTGCATGGAAATATCTTTTTGAGATAGGCTCGTAGCAGAGCAGCTTTTCTTCGTCTGTGCCTGCCGGGGCGGGGGTCTCCAGAACATCCTGCGTGTCCTTGTAAATATCTTTTTCTTCTTCCACGCCGATCTGCTCTGCCACCTGCCTGCGATACTCCTGATAGGTCTTTCCCAGTGCCATGTACGCCGCGGTCAGGCCTGCGATCTGCTTTTTGTTCAGTGCGTTGGAGCCCAGGACGCAGGCGATGGTGCCGCCGCCCAGAATCACCGCAGGAACGTATGCTTTCCAGCACATCAGAACAATTTGTTTCTTTGTCGGAGGCCCTTCTGTCACGCCGAACTCGTTTTCGTTGAATTTTGTCAGCTCCTTGTCAACTTCAAGTATGTGCTGCGCCTTCGTGGTCGCCCGCCCGGTTTCAATGGCCGTTGCCACCACGCCTACAGATGCCGCCACCGCCAGAATAGTTCCGCCGTGTTTGCGCAGGAATTTCGCGCATGTTTTCGTCAGTTTCATTGTCCGACCTCCAAATTTCAAAAGCAGAAGTTTATCTCTTCCGGAATCGGCCAACAGTTATCATCGCCTTCTTCCTCGGGGATGTAGCTGTCGCCATTTATGGTGAATTCACCATTTTTAAGCTTATTCAACATAATAACTGTTCCGTCGTTACTTTCTTGTATAAGCCGCAGTTCCTCCTCGGTTAATTCCATACGCACACCAAGGCGCATCCATACAGATTTCTTTACAGCACTCATAATGTTCAACCTCCATAAAAATTAAGAGCCGCAGATTTCTCCACGGCTCTCGACTCAATGATTAGTTCGTATTATCGTTCCATAAAATCTTTATCTACTAAGTCATATTCCACATCATGGTCATTGGAATTGCCAATAAATACCGAAAACGCCTTATCAAGGTCTGTAAAGTCGCACACTGCAATTTCATTCTTAATGAATGCAGGTGAGCCAACCAAAGCCTCGCACATACGGTCACGAAATCTCGTCATTTCCTCATGATTCTTGCATTTGATATTCAGAACAATCATAGTTCGTACCTCCAAAACATAATTCTGAGACTAATCATCTCATAAAGCGCACTGAATTTTTCGCGTCAGATCACATCAGCCTTCTTCAGAATATCCATCAGTTGCGGCTTGGTCATCTCTGCATCCACTACAAGATGGATCTTCAACTTCTGCTCTTTTTCGCTCCAGTTCGCCTGAACCTCGCCCAGCTGTACCTCTGTGCCGGGCAACTGCTTTTTCAGCATCTTGTTGATGACCTGCGAGATGATGCGGCGCAGAAAACTTGACCGGATCAGCATAATGTCCTCCATAATGTTCAACCTCCAAAAATAAAAATGAAAAAAGAGAGTGGAGATCGAATCCACACCTCCACAATAAAGTGGCGCTCTCCCATTTGAGCTATCTCTTCCATAAGGGAACATGAATTTTTCGCGTTTGGGCAAAAGAAAAGAGCCTACGATTTCTCGTAAGCTCTTCGGTAAAATATCATTTTCTAATATAATCCCTTGCATCCGGGCACCGTTTCGCGCATTCCGGATAATGAGGATCACCACACTTATTGCAATACATGGAGTGCCGCCCAAGATCAGGGATCTCTTCATCGAACTCCTTTATAACCGTAGTCCACGAACCATCTTTCTGTTTCACCGGGCAACTCATTCTTGAATGTACCAACATTTGTATCGCCTCCTTGCGCTCAGTATATCACAGTCCGGCAAAAAGCAAAAGACCATGTTTCAGATCTTTTGCTCTTGGGATGGTGCTTAGGAAATTTGGATTCGATAGCGTGCATCCAACTCGTCGATCGCTCTTCGCCAGAAAATAATCCATAAGCTCACCTCCTCATAAAAGAGGAAGAAACTTTCGCGCCTAGATCAAACTCCGGTCAAACACGGTCTCCCAGCGTTCTTTCTTGAGGGGCTTCATGCGCAGTGCCCACATGATCTGGCGTACGGTCACAGTCGGGTACTCGCCCTTTGTGTTTTTCTTCTTGGCATGGCTGTTAAAATATTGCCGGAACCCTTCATGCAGATAGATCTTGTCGGTCAGCCAGGGGTCGATGGCGCTCCAGTAAGTAGCCTTGGTTTTCTCGTTGTACCGCTGCTGGATCACGCACAGGCCTTTCCCCTGTTCCCGGTAGAGCGTGCAGACACGATACACCGGGTGATTGCATCGGGAAACGCTTCCGTAGTAGCTCGTCCACTCTTTTGGCGGT
>CABQMM010000247.1 GCA_902465215.1 uncultured Bacillota bacterium | reverse complement strand
CATCCTGCGTGAGTTCTTTCAGAGAGTCACATCATACTGACCGCGGGCATGTGTTTTCTTTTGTGTTTTTTGCAAAATTTAAAATAAAAGCGGGGTTTTTGACTTCCCCGCTTAAATTCACAGTAAAACCGTAACTTACTTTCTCAAACCTAAACGAGCGATAAGAGTTCTGTATCTCTCAAGGTCATTTTCCTTTAAGTAAGCAAGCATGTTTCTTCTCTGACCTACCATCTTAAGAAGTCCTCTTCTGGAGTGGTGGTCTTTCTTATGAATCTTTAAGTGTTCGTTCAGGTCGTTGATTCTGTAAGTCAGAATTGCAATCTGAACTTCCGGAGATCCTGTATCTCCTTCTTTCAGCTGATAATCTTTAATGATCTGCTGTTTCATTTCTTTTGTAATCATGATAATCTTCCTTTCTTCAATTCGCCTTCTGCCGAGCTATGCGCCGGAAAGTCGCCAAAGCGCAGCAAAGGTAATATTTTTCAACACCTAATGATAGCACAAGACGCTGCTCTGCGTCAAGCTTTTTTTGTAACATTTACGCCTCCCCCGCATATACTGTTATAGTTTCGGAGGTGATTTATGGCACTGGATACAAGAGAATTATTCGCCCGTCTGATACAATGCGAAGCGGGCGGCGAAGGCACAGCCGGTATGCAGGCGGTCGCCACGGTCATCATGAACCGAGCCACAATCGAGGTCGGAGAGTTTTCGAGGGTCAATAACGGAGGCGATGTTCGAGCAATTATCACGCAGCCGGGTCAGTTTGTATGCATGCAGGAGACCGTTGGCGGCAAGTATAATGCGCAGAACGTCTACAACATGACGCCCTCGCAAGAGCACTATGACATCGTAGACTGGGCACTGGCCGGCGGCAGGCTGGCGGGCGTCGACGAATCACTGTTTTTCTTCAATCCTTACAGTGATTCCTGTCCGACCTACTTTCCTACAAGGGTCGGCGTCATCCACAACCGCGTCGGCAATCACTGTTTTTACATACCGACAGAACGGTACGCAGAAACTTAAATTTTCAGGAGGATTTCTATGGCACCATGCAATAACGTGATTACACCAACGATGATTCGCAAAGGTCAGGTACAGATCGGAGATAAAATCGAGTTTGAAGACATGGCGGTTTCCCCGGCAGTTTCCCCGGCAGTTTCCCCGGCAGTTTCCGAAACGGCTTCCGAAGCGGTTTCGGAGTCTGAAGCAGCTGCACCTGCAGTTTCCGAAGCTGTCACAGACCCGCAGGAGACGGTTTCTTCAGCGAATATGCAAAGCACCACAACAAACAACATGGCAAACGACAGCGGCGTATGGTTTCGCCCGCAGGCAGGCAGTACATCGCCTTCGTACATAGATCCAAATGCTGCCTTTCAGTCGAACACTTCTTCCGTTCCGTTGGTTTACCAGAACATGACCGATTATGTCAATTCTTTGGAAAACAGCGGTCAGCAGACCCCGATCTTCGCCGTGCCAAGCAGTCCGTTGATGCCGCCGGAGTACGAACAGACGATTGACTATGAATCCATTCAGTATATGAACGGATTCCTGCATACGCAGATTGGCCGCTATATGCGTGTAGAGCAGATGATTGGCTCCGACTCGACGGAAGACCGCTACGGTTTCCTCGTCGGCGTCGGCAACAACTATGTGCTGCTTCAGGATATTTCCAACGGCAATGTTGCAATCGTCGATCTTTATACCATCAAATACGTGTATATGTATTGCGGTGAACCGATATTCCCAAACGTTCCGTTTGGAGTCTCCGGCAGATAAGTATGCAGTAAATACAGTAAATTTCGAACATCCCGCTTAGAAAAATCCCATCTCAAAATGAGACGGGATTTACGTTTATATTTGTAACCATTAAATCTTCTGCAGCATATCCATGATATGTGCAGCAGTTTCCTCAGGGGAGTTCCCTGTGATTTCAATTTCGTCATCACACCAGCTTCTGTATAAAGGAAGCCTGATGCGGTACAGTCTTTCCAGCGGCACTGCCTGACTGACAGGCCTGCCGTCCGTGGGAAGAAGGCTGATGTCTCTGTTCAAAAAAACGATATGTCCGTTTTCCGCCAGAGTATAATAATTTTCTTCGCGATTGACTACTCCACCACCGCAGGCGATTACCGCACCTGTAACCTTGGAGAGTTCCCTTGCAGCTTCTGATTCCGCCTGGCGGAAAGCGTCTTCTCCATCTTCTGCGAAGATTTCGGGAATGCTCTTTCCTGCCATCGACACAATCATTTCATCGATGTCATAGAACGGGCGTCCCAGTTCTGATGCCAAAGCGATTCCGGTCGTCGTTTTGCCGACTCCGGGCATGCCAATCAGCACAATGTTCTCTTTTTCTACACTAAGCTCACGTTCAATCTGTCTGCCAACCGAAGCGCTGATTGTTTCATCCCAAAAGATTTCTGCAGCAGCCACTGCCTGAAGAACCAGCATCGCAAGCCCTGACATATAATTGATACCGGCTTTCTTCGCCTGACATAAAAAATTCGTCCGCAGTGGGTTGTAGATAATATCCACCGCCCACTTTAAGCCGGGAAAGGTTCCCGGAAATACAGCGGCCTGCCCTGTATTCGGATACATGCCGACCGGCGTTGTATTGACCAGAATCTCGGCATCCTTATGCTGACTCAGATTTTCATAATTGATTTCCCCGCTCCGGCTCACAAGTTTGACACTTTCTGCACCCATATCTTCGAGAACATGACAGACCGCCTTGGAGGCACCTCCGCTTCCAAGCACCATGGTACGCACACCGCGCACCACCACGCCGTTTTGCTCCAAGCTCTTCCGAAAGCCTGTATAGTCTGTATTGTAACCGACGATTTTACCGTCTCGTCGAACGAGCGTATTCACCGCTCCGATTGCACGAGCCTCCTCCGAAAGCTCGTCGCAGTAAGTCATCACGGTTTCCTTATATGGAATTGTGACATTCAGTCCGTCCCATTCGCCGTTTTTTAAAAAATCTTCAATCTCCTCCGGGTTTTTTTCATATAATTTATATTCATAAGGCTTTCCCGTGAGTTCTCCGATTCTGCGGTGAATCTCCGGGCTGAAGCTGTGCCCCAGATGCCCTCCTAAAAGTCCGCTTTTCATTCTGTCCGTCTCCTGCCTGCATTTTATGTTTCCGCACGTTGTACTCGGCACTATGCCTGCTCCGGTGCGCTGGTTTCTTATACGGAAA
>CABQMM010000246.1 GCA_902465215.1 uncultured Bacillota bacterium | reverse complement strand
ACAGAACGCAAACAACAACTTTTCCGCGGAAGTTCCTTATGACCTCGAAATGCAGCGGCAGGAGCTAAGGGAGTTTCTCGACGACCTCTCAGGCCGCGACCAGAAGATGATGCTGTCGGTACTGACCATCGTTATAACAGCAGATACTTTAGACGAACTCAATCAGCAGACGAAATCCATGCAGGAACTTGCAAGGGAGCGTGTCAGTCAGATTGCAGTCTTGAAGTTTCAGCAGATGGACGGACTAAATACCGTGCTTCCCGCAGGCGTGCAGAAACTGGACATCTTCCGTACCCTCATCACCGAGTCCCTTGCGATTCAAATCCCTTTCCGTGTGCAGGAAATCGCCCACGCAAAGGGTATTTTTTATGGGCAGAATGTCATCAGCAAAAATATGATTCTTGCCGACCGCACGCAGCTGCTTAACGGAAACAGCTTTATCCTCGGCGTATCGGGCAGCGGAAAGTCTTTCGCTGCAAAGTGTGAAATCACCAATCATATGCTTGCGACCGATGCGGATATCCTCATTATCGATCCAGAGCGAGAATACGCGCCCCTCGTACGGGCGCTGGGCGGTGAAGTCATTGAAATTTCAGCAACCAGCCCGAATCATATCAACGCCATGGACATGACGAAGGAGTACGGAGAAATCAATCCGATCATCGAAAAATCACAGTTCTTACAGTCGCTTTGCGAGCAGATTATCGCAGGGCACACTTTCACGAAAGGGCAGCAGTCCATCATCGACCGCTGCACCGAAAGCGTGTATCGCTACTACCTGCAAGGCAACTATCAAGGCGTGCCGCCGACCCTGCAGGACTTCCGAGAGGAACTCTTAAAGCAGCCGGAGCCGGAAGCCCACGCGCTGGCATTGGAACTGGAATTATTCACAAAGGGAAGCCTGAATACCTTTGCCCAGCAGACGAATGTCGATACCGATAAGCGCTTGATTTGTTACGATATCATGGAGCTTGGTGAGCAGCTCCGCCCGATTGGTATGCTTGTGATTCTGGATAGCATTCTAAACCGCATTACCGCAAACCGCAAAAAAGGCAGGCAGACCTTTGTCTATGTGGACGAAATTTATCTTTTATTCCAGTACGAATATTCGGCGCAGTTCTTATTTAAGCTTTGGAAGCGTGTCCGGAAGTACGGCGCTTTCTGCACTGGCATCACGCAGGATGTCGAGGATCTCTTGCAATCACATATCGCGCGCACCATGCTTTCCAATTCCGAATTTGTCATTATGTTAAACCAAGCGGCGCCCAATCGGGAGGAACTTGCGCGCCTCTTAAACATTTCCGACACACAGCTCTCATATATTACAAATGTGGATGCAGGACATGGACTCATCAAAATAGGAAGCAGCCTGATTCCGTTTGAAAACAACTTCCCGCGAGATACGAAGCTCTATGGGCTGATGACGACGAAACTACAGGAGCAGAGAAATGAAAGTGAGTAAAACGACGCAAAAGGAGCGCATGAGGCGCTACGCAAAGCGCAAAGCAAAGGAAAAAATTCTATCGCAGAAAAGCAAAGCCTATTACCGAAACTTCCGAGAAGAACCGAGGAAGCAGGAAGAAGAATCACCTGAAACTTTCGCCGAGCAAAACGCAAGTCTCTACGGAAGAAAGTATGCGGGCGCAGTAAAGACACAGGGAAGAAAACTGCTCGTTCGGCAAAAAGAAAAAGAGTGGCAGCGCAAAAAGTTCCGAGAGCAAGGAGCACAGGCAGAAAACCTTTCCTCTTCGGAAGGCACTCCGCGTCAGCCTGCCGAAAAGCGAGCAGGCGTGCAGGCAAACGGCAGAAGTACAACATCAAGCATGAATCAGAGGCGGAATTTACAGGCCCGCCGAAAAAAACAAGCTCATATTTCCTCTGTCCTGCGAAAAAAAGGCTACGCCGATAGGAAATATGTCTTGCCTATCTTCAGCCGCAAACCGAAAGAAAGAAGCTCGGCAGGAGTAAAAACCGCAAAGAGGCTGTCAAGCGGCACAAAAAAGGTCATTTCTCTTATCATAACAGGTGGAAGTGCCATGCTCCTTTTGCTTGCCGTGATTATTCCGCTCTGTGCTGCAGCAACCGTCTTTGGAAGTGATGATGACAGCGAAGTGAATTCCAACAACGCGCTGGTAGCCATCGCGCAGTCGCAGATTGGAAATGAGGGTGGCGAAACCTACTGGCGGTGGTATGGCTTTGAGAGCCGTGTCGATTGGTGCGCGATCTTTGTCAGCTGGTGTGCCGACCAAGCAGGCTTGCTGGAAACAGAAAGCCTACCGAAATATGCTGTCTGTAATGATGGGATTCGGTGGTTTATACGGAATGGAAAATGGTATAACCGCAGGATAGAGCCGAAAGCAGGCATGATTATATTCTTTGACTGGGACGACGACGGCGTATCGGAACATACGGGAATCGTGGAAAAATGCGAGGCCGGGCTTGTATATACGATTGAAGGCAACAGCCATGATGTCTGCAAGCGCAAGTGGTATGCGGCAGGCGATAAGACGATTATGGGCTATGGTGCAATTCCTTAGATGTTTCCACAAAAACAGATAAAATAACGATCATAAGATGAATTTTTTCATTTTTTCTGATATAATGATTAGCAACAGAATTACTTGAAGTTAGACAACTGGGAGAGGGAGGAAATGCGAATGTATATCTTGTAGAGGAGAAAGAAACAGGAAAACAATATGCATTAAAAGAATTGCGAGATAGAAGCGAAGAAAAGAAATCTCGGTTTGTTAGTGAGATTCAAATAGCTAAAGCAAACAGTGATACTATTTTAGGCATTATTCCTGTGATTAATTATGATTGCGAAAATTATTGGTATACTATGCCTGTTGCCGAACCTGTAATGGATTTTATTCATGGCAAGAAGATCGACGAAATAGTTAATGGAGTCATACAATTGTGCGAGACATTGGGGCAGTTACATGCTCAGGAAATATATCACAGAGATATAAAACCAAGCAACATCTATTATTATAATGGAAGATTTTCATTAGGAGACTTTGGATTGGTTGATTTCCCAGAAAATGATGATTTTACTAAATCAGATAAGGCGTTGGGAGCTATTTTCACAATCGCTCCAGAAATGAAGAGAAATCCTAAAGCAGCAGATGCTAGTAAAGCTGACGTCTTTTCACTTGCAAAATCGTTATGGATGTTACTTAGTGGCGATGAAAAGGGATTTGACGGTGTATACGA
>CABQMM010000245.1 GCA_902465215.1 uncultured Bacillota bacterium | reverse complement strand
TCGGCATTTTATTGGAATTAGCCAATTTTCCTCTCATCCCTATCCCTTTTTAACATAGAAGCGGTCCTCTGCAAGGGGATTATCCATTGCTAATTGGCTGTTTCGTCTTTTCGCATGAAAAAAGCCAATTTTTTTATTTCTTTTGGCACATTTTTTTGGCTGCTTTTCTCAAAATTTTAAAAAAAGCCAAACTTCCAATTTTGTCGTTCATAAACTGTACCAAAAGTAACATTTTCGACAAAATTCAACATAGCTTTAACTTCGTATTTTGGCTAATTTCGGCGTTTTGCCGAAATTAGCCAATTTCTTCGTTGCCGCACCCCGAGGCTGCGGGGGCGCGGCAAGCCTCTCATGCGGTCCGCCGCGCTCCAGTCGTCACACGTGCCCCATGCTCCGCCGCGCTCCAGTCATCGCACGCACCGCAGCCATCACGCGCTCCATGTTCAGCTCGTTTCGAGCCGGAGCCGAACGTAGCCGAACCGCGCCCAAAATCTTTTCCGCTTTTTCCTATTTTCCCCTTGCAATCCGCGCATTATTCGTATATAATTCAAATTGCGAATTTATGTCTTCTCCCGGCCGTTTCACGCGGCGCAGGGAAGCATGAAAATTTTAATAAAGTGGGGTGAAAAACACATGGCAAACATTAAATCCGCAAAGAAAAGAATCAGAGTCATCGACAAGAAAACTGCAAGAAACAGAAGAATTAAGAATCATCTTAAGGCTGTTTTAAAGAACTTTGAAGCTGCAATGGCTGAGGGTAACCTTGAAGCTGCTGCTGAAAAGCTTCGTCTTGCTGAAAAGAAACTGATGCAGGCTGCTGCTAAGGGAACGATCTCCAAGCACGCTGCTTCCAGAAAAGTTTCCAGATTAACGAAAAGATTCAACGCTGCAAAGGCAGCAAAATAAGTCTCACCCGTCCCCACCCGTGCATAAGTTAAATGCACAGCATGAGCAATCGAAAAACCATGGATGTGTCTCCCATGGTTTTTTTCTCATATGGAAAATTTCAACGCAAAGATTGACACAGAGAAAGAAGGAAAGCATATGTTTTTATTTGGCAAAAAAAGGAAAAAATCCGTGCAGACCGAGCAAACCAAAAAGTCCGCACAGACCACGCAAAGCGAGCAATCCGCAGCGGTCTCCCAGACCGTCCAGAACGAGCAGACCAAGAAGTCTGCGCGCGGACAATCGACGCCGCCAGCCACCGAAACCGAAGAGGAGAAGGCGGCGCGCAAGCAGGCGGAAAAGGAAGCCGCAATCGCAGCCTATAAAGAAAAAAGAGAGCTTACGCTCAGGCGCTTTTTTGAAATTGCAGAGCTTCCGTTTCCGGAAAAGTTTAAAGAACTTGCAGACCACCCGGTCAGCGATTTTACCGCAGACCCGCGCCGACTGACACCGGACTCGGTTTTCATGTACTGGCAGGTCGGCCCGCTGTCCTCCGGTTATTCGGAAGATCCGCTGGAACGCGCAGTAAATACAGGCTGTCTGTTCATCATCACAAATCAGCCTTGCGATTTTGAAAATTCTTTGCTGATTACAGATACAAACGAGGACGGCTACAGTATCATCACCGACGCCTACATCCGCGCGTCTCATTATATCCGTTCCATACACAAAGCGAAGGTTATCGCGCTCACAGGCTCCGTCGGCAAAACCTCGACGAAGGAAATGATTGAGTCGGTTCTGCGCGCGCATTATAAAAAGCCTCTCGTATCCAAAGGCAATAACAACTCGATGTTTTCCATCACGCGAAATATCCAGAAGCTCAGACGCCCGACAAATGTGTATCTTCAGGAGGTCGGAGCTTTTGCACCGCGGACAATCGAAATCTCGGCGAAACAGCTCGAAGCGGACATGGCAGTTTACACGAATATCGGTGTTTCTCATGTGGAAAGCTATGGCAGCCGTGAGGAACTTACGAAGGATAAGCTCTCCCTCTCCACTTTCGGAAAGCCGGATGGGCTGGCATTCGTAAACTACGACGATGAAATTCTGATGGCGCACCCGTTCACGCAGAAGGTCATCACCTACAGTCTGAAAAATGACGGGGCTATGTACTTCGCGAAAAATATTGAAAGAACCGCAGAAGCGGGTCTGCGCTTTACCATCGTTGACCGTCCTGCAGGCGAAGAGCACGAAGCGGAAGTTTTCGTGCCGGGCGAGCACAATGTGCTCAACGCCATTGTTGCCTATGCAGTCGGCAGAGCGCTCAAGCTGAAAACTGAAGAAATCATCGAGGGCATCGCGGCCTATCGCCCTTCGGGCATGCGCCAGAACATCATTCACCCTTGCGGATACAATATCTTTGCGGACTGCTATAACAGCTCTCTGCTCGCGATTGAAAACACGCTCAGCGCGATGGATGACATTCCGGTTGCGGACGGCGGCAGACGAATCGCAGTGCTCGGCGACATCCTTGCGCTCGGTGACATCAGCGAAGAAACGCACCGTGAAATTGCACCCATCCTCGCAAAGCACAAGGTGGATCTTTTGCTTGGTTACGGCATCAACATCCGCCTTACCGTTGAAGAAGCAAGCAAACTGGGAATCGAAGCAAAGTTTTTTGACAGCCGTGAGGAACTGGAAGCGGAAATTTTGCGCATAAGAAAACCGGAAGATTTAATCCTTTTCAAGGCTTCGCATGCGGTAAACCTCGGTGCCTGCATCGACCGTCTTTTCGGAACGGACATCAACGAAAGCTCAAGCATCGCCCATAAGCAGTTCAGGCTCGAAATTCACGGCGATTTTGAATACTATATTTTTGAAACCTCGGCGTCGATTAAGACTTATCTGGGAACGGATGAAAAAGTCGAAATTCCAAGCAGCATTGAGGCTGAGGTCAAAGACGAGCTGCACGAAACGGATGTAAGACGGGTTCTTGCTGTTGAAAAAATCGGGAAAACCGCCTTCAGAAACAATCAGTATGTAAAAGAAGTTGTCCTTCCGGAGTCCGTTATCCGTATCAGAGACGGAGCGTTCAAAGGCTCCTCGATTGTGCATTTTGAGGGTTCGGACAGCCTTCTTTCCATCGGCGAAGAAGCTTTTGCGGACTGCCCGTTGCTCGAAACCGTAAAAATAAGCCCGAATACTTTGGAAATCGGCAAAAAAGTACTGGAAAACAGCCCTCATGCGGTGTTACAATATAAATGATACACTACGCAAATTTTGCATTTTGAAAGGAGACTATCATGTCACTACATATTGCTGCCTCGA
>CABQMM010000244.1 GCA_902465215.1 uncultured Bacillota bacterium | reverse complement strand
TGTGAGGAAATACCCTATGGGGGTATTTTGAAACGCGAAAAAACATACAAATAATTGAAGCAAAGTGAGGAAATACTATGAGTGAATGTACGAAATGCTATTGTTCTGATAAGACGACGATGCGTTCGGATAAGCAGAAAAAAGCGCTTCTGAACAGGCTGAAGCGAATCGAAGGACAGGTGCGCGGCATTCAGACGATGATCGAAGAAAACGCATATTGCAACGATGTGCTCATGCAGTCGGCGGCGGTCAATGCGGCGATGAATGCGTTCAATAAAGAACTTTTGGCAAGTCACATAAGAAACTGCGTGGTTCGCGACATCCGCGAGGGCAACGACGAAATTGTCGATGAGCTTGTGGCAACCATACAAAAACTGATGAAGTAGGCGGTGATGAAGAAATGGTACAATATAATGTAAAGGGAATGAGCTGCAGTGCTTGCAGCGCGCGTGTGGAGAAAGCGGTTTCAAAAGTTCCGGGCGTCACGAGCTGCACAGTGAGCCTTTTGACAAATTCTATGGGCGTGGAAGGAACGGCAAGCCCCGAAAGCATTATGTCAGCAGTTAAGGCGGCAGGATATAAGGCTTCGCTGAAAAAAGGCGCAGATAAGACAGCAGCCCCAGCCGCAGGAGTAACAGCCGCAGCAGCAGACGGCGCGGCGGACGATGCGCTTGCGGATACGGAAACACCGCTGCTTCGGAAACGACTGACCGCATCCGTAATCTTTTTGCTGGTTCTCATGTATTTTTCGATGGGACACATGATGTGGGGATGGCCGGTACCCGCGGCGATGGCTGACAACCATGTGGCAATGGGAATTTTGCAGCTTTTGCTGACCGGCATTATAATGGTAATTAACCAGAAGTTTTTCATAAGCGGCTTTCAAAGCCTTTGGCACAGAGCGCCGAACATGGATACGCTGGTCGCGCTCGGCGCGTCGGCGGCGTTCGCATGGAGTGTGGCAGCGCTTTTTCTGATGACGGATGCACAGATGCGCGGAGACATGCACAGCGTGATGTTCTACATGGACGAGTTCTATTTTGAATCGGCGGCGATGATTCTGACGCTGATTACGGTCGGAAAAACGCTTGAGGCGCGTTCAAAAGGCAGGACCACGGATGCACTCAAAGGCCTGATGAAGCTTGCGCCGGAGACGGCAGTCATCTTGAAAGACGGCAAAGAAGAGACGGTTCCGATTGCACAGGTCAAGAAGGGCGACATCTTCGTGGTTCGTCCCGGAGAAAACATCCCGGTGGACGGCATTATAACCGAAGGCACAACAGCGGTGGACGAATCGGCGCTGACAGGCGAAAGCATTCCGGTTGACAAGCAAGTGGGCGACCTTGTGTCGGCGGCTACCATCAACCGCTCCGGTTTCATTCGCTGTGAAGCGTCCAGAGTCGGAGAAGATACAACCCTTTCGCAGATCATTCGCATGGTAAGCGACGCGGCGGCGACCAAAGCACCGATCGCGAAAATCGCAGACAAGGTTTCAGGCATTTTCGTGCCGACGGTCATGGCAATTTCGGCGGTCACTCTGATTGCATGGCTGGTTTTAGGAGCGAACTTCGCATACGCACTTGCCAGAGCGATTTCCGTGCTGGTAATCAGCTGCCCTTGCGCGCTCGGCCTTGCAACTCCGGTTGCAATCATGGTCGGAAACGGCGTGGGCGCGAAGAACGGAATTCTGTTCAAAACAGCGGTTTCGCTTGAAGAAACAGGAAAGAACACAATTGTTGCGCTCGATAAAACGGGCACAATCACAAAAGGCGAGCCGCAGGTTACCGATATTCTAGCATTAAATGGAGAGACAGAAGAAAGCCTTTTGAAGAAAGCAGCAGCTATAGAGGCGAAGAGTGAACACCCGCTTGCAAAGGCGATTTTGCAGCGTGCAGAGGCAGACAGAATCGAAACGGAAGAGGTTACCGACTTTGCGGCACTTTCGGGAAACGGCGTGGAAGCAGTCTTAGACGGCAAAAAGCTTCTGGGCGGCAGCATGAAATTTATCGGAGAAAAAATCGGAATTTCCGAGGAAATAAAAAAACAGGCGGAGAAATTTGCAGAGAACGGTAAAACTCCTTTGTTCTTTGCGGAGGACGAACGCCTGCTCGGCGTAATCGCAGTGGCAGACACGATGAAAGACGACAGTGCGCAGGCAATCAGCGAGCTGCAGGAGATGGGAATTCGTGTCGTAATGCTTACAGGCGACAACGAGAAAACCGCCCGGGCAATCGGCGAACAGGCAGGCGTGGACGATGTGATTGCGGGCGTCCTTCCTGACGGCAAAGAGAGTGTCATCAAGGATTTGCAAAAACAGGGCAAGGTTATCATGGTCGGTGATGGCATTAACGATGCGCCTGCTCTTACAAGCGCGGACATCGGCATCGCGATCGGCGCAGGCAGCGATGTGGCAATCGATGCGGCGGATGTGGTTTTGATGAAGAGCTCGCTCAGGGATGTTCCGGCGGCAATCCGAATCAGTCGCGCGACGCTTCGGAATATCCACCAAAATCTGTTTTGGGCGTTCTTTTACAATACATTGGGTATTCCGCTGGCAGCGGGGGTTTTCGCCTTCCTTGGGCTCACTTTAAACCCTATGTTTGCGGCTGCAGCGATGAGTCTGTCCAGCTTTTGTGTAGTTACGAATGCTTTGCGGCTTAATTTCTGCAAAATATATAAATAAATGAAACATACGGAGGTATTGAAATGATTAAGACAACATTAGAAGTTAAAGGAATGGCATGCGGAATGTGCGAATCTCATGTAAACGAAGCAATCAGAAATGCTTTCAAGGTAAAGAAAGTAACTTCTTCCCATGCAAAGAATCAGACGGAAATCATCAGTGAAGAGGCGCTTGATGAAGAAAAAATCAAGAGCGTTATCGCAGAGACAGGGTACGAGCTTGGTGCGATTCAGAGTGAACCTTACCAGAAAAAGGGTCTGTTTTCCTTCGGAAAATAAGGCTTAAAATGGCTTGAACATTGGCGTTTCGGCTCCTGCGCTAAGGTGGGAGCCGAGGCATCTGCAAAAAAAGAAAAATTTTCAAATTTCTCGTTGACAAGGGTCGATTCCTGTGGTAATATAGATTTCGGCTCGTGAGGAAAACATGTTTTTCCGAAGAGTGGTAAAATGAAAAAAGTTAAAAAAAGTTAAAAAACCGCTTGACAAAACACAATATATAGTGTATAGTTAATAAATGTGTCGAGCAGTTAATAACGA
>CABQMM010000243.1 GCA_902465215.1 uncultured Bacillota bacterium | reverse complement strand
TCATCCTGACTCAGACCGAGGGGCTGATGATGTCGAACCGTCCGAAGAATCCCAAAGACGCCCGCAACAAAAATGTGCTGGTGGTCGGCGGCTCCGGTTCCGGTAAGACGCGCTTTTTCATCAAGCCCAATCTCATGCAGATGCACAGCTCCTACGTCGTCACCGACCCGAAGGGTACGGTGCTGCTGGAAACCGGCAAGCTGCTGGAACGAAACGGCTACCGAATTAAGGTGTTCAACACCATCAACTTCAAAAAGTCCATGCACTACAATCCGTTCGCGTATATTCACAGCGAAAAAGACATTTTGAAGCTGACGACGACGCTCATCACGAACACGAAGGGCGAAGGAAAAGGCGGTGACGATTTCTGGCTCAAGGCAGAAACGCTTCTCTACTGCGCTCTCATCGGCTATATCTACTACGAAGCGCCGCCCGAGGAACAGAACTTCGCCACGCTGATCGAGATGGTAAACGCGATGGAGGAGCTTGGCGAAAAGGACCCCAATCATTTCGCGGTGCGGCAATATAAAAAATTCAAGCTGGCGGCGGGCAAAACTGCGAAGTCGATTTTGGTGAGCTGCGGCGCACGGCTGGCTCCCTTCGACATTCAAGAGCTTCTTGACCTGACGGCCTATGACGAGCTGGAACTGGACACGCTCGGCGGCAGGAAAAAGGGCGATACACAGAAAACGGCGCTGTTTCTTATCATGTCGGATACGGACGCGACGTTCAATTTCCTGATCTCCATGATCTACAGCCAGCTTTTCAATCTGCTGTGCGAAAAGGCGGACGACGAGTTTGGCGGCAAGCTGCCCGTCCATGTGCGCTGCCTGATCGACGAGTGCGCGAACATCGGACAGATTCCGAACCTTGAAAAGCTGGTCGCAACCATCCGAAGCCGCGAAATTTCCGCGTGCCTTGTCCTGCAGGCGCAGAGCCAGCTCAAGGCGATCTACAAAGATAACGCCGACACCATCATCGGCAACATGGACTCGCGCCTGTTCCTCGGCGGCTCGGAACCGACCACGCTCAAGGAGCTGTCTGCGGCGCTCGGGAAAGAGACAATCGATACCTTCAACACCGGAGAAAGCCGCGGACGCGAAACGTCGCACTCGCTCAACTATCAGAAGCTCGGCAAGGAGCTTGCGAGCGTGGACGAGCTGGCGGTGCTGGACGGCGGCAAGTGCATTTTGCAGCTTCGCGGCGTGCGCCCGTTCCTGTCTGCAAAATACGACATTACAAAGCACCCGATGTACAAATACCTCTCGGATTACGACGAGAAAAATGTGTTTGACATCGAAAAGTACCTTTCCACAAGGCTGCATCCCAAACCCACGGAGGAATACGACCTCTATGAGATCGATGCGGATTCTGAGAAAGTTGCAGGTTCTTAGAAAAAGTCGCTTGAAAAAATTGATGGTTTCATCAAAAACTCCCTTGAAAAAGTTTATCATTCTGGATATACTAAAATAAACGCAAGGGAGGGATCACATTGCTGCGGCGAAAAATTGAAAAGACATTATCGGATTGGAAGAACACGCCGAATCACAAACCACTGATTCTCAAAGGGTGCAGACAGTGCGGCAAGACGTTCTCTGTTCTGGATTTTGCAAAAAAGAACTATGAACACGTTGTCTATCTGAACTTTTTTGTCAATCCGCAATATGCTTCTGTTTTTTCCGGTTCTCTGGAAGTTGACAACATTACCATGCTTCTGTCTGCGCTGATGGGAAAAGATGCGATCTTTGAAGCAGGCAAAACGATTTTGATTCTGGATGAGATTCAGGATTGTCCGGACGCGAGAACTGCGCTGAAATTTTTCAAGCTGGATGGGCGGTACGATGTGATCGGCACCGGTTCTTTGCTCGGGGTAAAGGGTTATGGAGACAAAGAGCCAAAATCCATTCCGGTCGGCTACGAAACCGTCATTGATATGACCCCACTGGATTTTGAAGAATTTCTCTGGGCGAACGGAATTTCCGAGCAGATCATTACATTGCTGCATACGCACTTGCAGAATCAGACGCCGGTTCCTGACGCACTTCATGCTCGGATGCGGGAGCTGCTGCTGCAATATACCGTCGTTGGTGGGATGCCCGATGTGGTGCAGACCTTCGTAGACTCCAGACGCATGGACGAAGTATTGCAGCTCCAGCGTGATATTGTCCGTTCGTATGAGGACGACATGGTAAAGTACGCAGATAAGAAAGACAAAGCAGTTATCAAGGAGTGCTTCCAGTCGATTCCGAAACAGCTCAGTAAAGAGAACAAGAAATTCCAGTATTCCGTTGTCAAGAAAGGCGCAACAGCGTCTAAATTCGCCGGTAGCCTGCAATGGATCGAGGACGCCGGGATCATTGCCCGCTGCTACAATCTGTTCATTACGGAATTGCCTTTGGACGGCAACGCCGATCAGGACACTTTCAAGGTCTATATGCGTGATACCGGCCTGTTCGTCAGTATGCTGGAAGATGGCACGCAGTTTGATATTCTGCAAGGCAATCTACTTGGCTATAAGGGCGCAATTTTTGAGGGATTGATTGCCGATATTTTCTCAAAAATGGGGCGTAAGCTGTACTACTTCCACAAAGATTCCGGTCTGGAGGTTGACTTCATCATCCGATACAAGGGCGCCTGTACGTTGGTAGAGGTAAAGGCAAACACCGGCAATGTGAAAAGCACGAAAACAGTTCTGCGGCACCCGGAAAAATACCATGTGACACAGGCGATCAAGCTGGGTGATTACAATATTGGCTTGTCCGAACAGATTTTGACGCTGCCGCTCTACATGGCGTTTTTGCTGCGCGAGAATTGATGCAGCAATCGGGCTTCAAATGATTGCGGCGTGTTCCGATTTGGGAATACTTTTTCGGTTTTATCATAGGAAATTCCGAAATCGGAATTTTCTTTTAAGCCGCACACGCAGGAATATGGCATGGACCTCCGGTACGAAAAAATCCGGAGTTATATCGTTCAAAGACCGTCAGTGAAAGCTGGCGGTTTTTTTATATAGATTTTCAAGATACCAAAGACACAACGGCCACTTTCAAAAATCAATTTATATTATTTTTGAAAGGAGCGCCGGGGACAAAGCAGAGTGGTCTGCGGAAAACCGCGCTTCGCTCCCGGCAAAGTATTTTATGGATTTTTTCAACAGTGCAGTCGAGGTTCTTCAGACTCTGGTCGTCGCGCTTGGCGGCGGTCTTTGCGTATGGGGCGGCATTAACCTGCTCGAAG
>CABQMM010000242.1 GCA_902465215.1 uncultured Bacillota bacterium | reverse complement strand
CTTGATTTATCAGGGTTTCGCCTTTCTTTAAATTTTATTTCGCTTTATTTGTATTTCATTTCATATTCTTCGCGCAGCATGGACATCAGGTGCACATCGTAAAGGATGCCGTTCTTGCGGCAGTTTTTCCGCAAAACCCCTTCGTATTGGAAGCCGAGACTTTGATAAAGGTAAGCTGCCGGATTGCCGGTGTAGTGGTCCAGATAAAGCCGTTCAAAGGCTAAATCGCAGAAACAGTGCTGCATGACTGCCAGCATCACCTCGCGGCCGAGTCCCTGACCGCGCAAAGCTGTGTCCGCAATGTAGATACGCCAAAGCTCGCCTTTCCAGCCTTCTTCAATGTCAGCAAGAACGATACGGCCGATTTTCCTCGTCTGAACCTCCTCAGAAGTGGTTGTGTCCGCGGACTTCAGTAAAATTGTAAACTGCTCGGCTTTTGGATCTGCACGGTCTTCAAGAAATTTTGCGGCGCATTCTTCCATGGTCTGTCCGTCGCGGATACTGAAGAATTTCGTCACTTCCGGGAGCTGCTCCCAGACGTAAAAGTCGTCGAGATCCTCCCAAACGGATGGGCGGATAATTAAACGCTGGGTTTCCAATACTTTTGTGTTCATTGTGACTTCCTCCTTTTGAAGAAAACATAAAGTGCAATGCCTGCGGCAATCAAGCCGAGGCTGATGAGCTGCGCCTGCCGTAACGGTCCTATCATCAGGCTGTCAGTCCGCAGTCCCTCCACAAAGAAACGCTCTACGGAGTACAGAATCATATATAAGGAAACAATTTGTCCGTCAAAGCTTCTCTTGTGGTCGTCGAACCAGAGCAGAAACCAGAACAGGCAGAAGCACCAAATCGATTCATATAAAAAAGTAGGGTGATAGCCGATTCCGTCGATAATCTGCGCCCACGGGAGGTCGGTAGGTCCACCGTGTGCTTCCTCATTGAAAAAATTACCCCAGCGTCCGATTGCCTGCGCCAGCGGAATTGAGACCGCAACAAGGTCGGCTGTTTTCACAAACCCCTGCTTATAGTGACGGCAGACGAAATATCCGACGAAAAAGCAGAGAAGCAGTCCTCCGTGAACTGCAAGACCGCCGCCTCGGATGTCAAAAATTTTCGCGAGATTTCCAGCATAATTGTCCCAACTGAAAATAACATAATAAGCGCGGGCACCGATAACCGCCGCTGGAATCATCCAGATTATCAAGTCTAATATAAAGTCCGAGCGAATGTCGTGCCGTGGCGCACGCCGGTAAGAAATCAGCGTCGCGAGCAAGAATCCGCCGCCGATTAAAAGACCGTACCACATGACATCCAGACCGAATACGGAAAAAGCTACTGAACCGGGTGAATGCATACAAAAAAACTCCTTTGCCGATATTTTTTAAACAATAAAAATATTATACAAAAAATAATCGGTTTTGTCACTTAAACTTTTTTTGAAAAGCTAAGAAATTCCGGTAGAAATTCGCTTGATTTCGTGGTAACATAGTATTCCTACAGAGTCGAAACATTAAGGCGAATATGGGAAAAATTTCTTTGAAATTTTTTTAAAAAATATGAAACTAAATGCAGCATCATTTTATCTAATGATATGTAATCAGACAGAGAAGGGGGGCTCTCGAATGGCTGTCCGCGGAGCAAAAAGCGAAAAAGAGAGCGTGATTGAAAAAATACTGATTGAAAATTATGAAAAATACTATCGTTTGGCATACGGTTATGTACATAATGAGGCAGATGCCATGGATATCGTGCAGGAAGGGGCGTATAAGGCGATTCTGAAGTCAGACACCTTACGCGAGACTGCATTTGCAGCAACATGGGTTTATCGCATCATGCTGAACGAGGTATTTCAGTTTTGTCGTGAAAATACGAAGAAAAGGTCAAGAGAATGCGCCGAGGCTGCAGGTTTGGGGGAACCTGCAGCCGGCGAAAGCATGGCATATATGGATTTTCTGGAGCTTTACGATGCGCTCGGCGATTTGGAGACGAACGAACGAATGATTCTGGAAATGAAGTATTTCGACGGATTGAAGCTTTGGGAAGTCGCGGAGAAACTGAATCTTAATGAAAATACCGTGAAAAGCAGGCTCTACCGTGCGATTGGAAAGCTGAGAGCCGCAATGTCAAGGTAGGAGGCAAGATTATGAATGAGTTTAGGAAAAACGACCGGAATCCTGCTGCGGATGTGCCGGAAGAGGCGCTGGAAAAGGTAAAATATGCAATAAATACTGCAAAAACCGTGAAAACCAGACAGAAAAGACAAAAAAGAAGGAAATTTACGCAGATTGCGCTTACTTCTTTTGCGCTCTTGATTTTTGCGGTGCCGAACCTCAGCGCGGAAGCGGCGGACGCTATGTCGGAAATTCCGATTTTGGGGCAGATTTGTGAGGCAGTTACTTTTCGTGATTACCATTACAGCAGCGATCGTTTTCAGGCAGATGTCACGGTTCCGGAAATCGTTGATAAGTCTGAAACTTTAAAGAGCGCAGATGCCGCAGATACGGTGGAAAAGAGCGATACTGCCCGGATTAATCAAAAAATCAATGATATTGCCCAAAAACTGATTGACGAGTTCAAACAGCAAGTGGAAGCGGACGAAGGCGGCTATTCGTCTCTGTATGTGAATTACGAAATTTTGCATACCACCGATGAATATTTCACTTTGAAGCTCATAACCTATCAGGGAGCAGGCAGCGGTTTTGAGCAGAACTATTATTATACGATAGACATTGCAACAGGAAAGGAGCTTGCGCTTGCGGATCTGTTCCCGAAAGGAACAGATTATGTTTCGCCGATCAGCCAAAACATTAAAATGCAGATGCGAGAGAAGATGCGTGGCGATTCAGGAACGATGTACTGGGTAGACATTCCGAAAGACGCCCCGGTATATGAATGGTCATTCAAAAAAATTAAAGACGATCAGTCATTTTATGTGAATGCGGATGGCGAGCTTGTGATCGCATTCGACGAGGGAGATGTTGCGCCGATGTATATGGGATCGCAGGAATTTGTGATTCCAAAATCCGTAACGGATAATATTAAATAGACTACAGAAAATAAAAAGACATGAAGGGCATGATGATGAAAAAGAAGAAAAGGGTATTTTTAAATAGTTTATGCGTGGGCATGCTTGTATTGACGGTGGCGCTCCTTTCAGGATGCGGCAGTAAAAGCTATACGCTGGATGAAGAAGGGCTTGCAAACGCGTTTTTACAGGATATAAAATTTGACACTACGCTTTA
>CABQMM010000241.1 GCA_902465215.1 uncultured Bacillota bacterium | reverse complement strand
CTTACATTCTCTTTCAGCCATTTCATAAATTTTGCCTCGGCCGCACCGTCCCTGATGTGCGCCTGTTTGGTGCATGCAATTTCAGTGGAATTCTTGATTGCTTTCATCCGCATTGCGGGGTCGGTGCATTTAATGCTCTCGCACGCGTTCGGGATTGACTCGAAAAGTCTGTAACTAATCGTGTTTCCATCATACATCACGCTTTTGGCATCAAGCAGTTTAAGCTCATCAAAAATTGCTTCATACGGCTTAATTTCAATATCATCGTTAAATAACGATTTGACTTTTTCCGCGCGATTCAGAAGATATATCGTCGCTCTTTCCCGTTCAACCAGCGCAAAGGCATAAAAAACCGGAGTATGCAGAACATCGCTTCCCCTCAGATTGAAAAGCCACGCGATTTCCTCAAGGGAAGTTATGATATTCGCCTCTGCACCCGCTTTTCGCATTTCTTCCCGCACGCGTGAAAGCTTGCTCTCTGCACTTTCTCCTGTCACGCCAAGACCCAAAGGATAGATTTCGGAAGCCATAAGCTCCGGCCTTTCCGCCCAGATTTCGCCTGCGAGATCAAGCTCCGCTTCCACATTGAAATGTTCTTTGAGCTTTTCGCCAAATATTGCAGAGACAATGCGGCCGTCAAATCCAACCGTCTGCGCTTTGCCGCTTGTCAGTCTTTGCCGCAGCCACTCGGTAATTTCAGGAACATCCGATTCGCCTTCACGCATCAGCATAATTTCGCTCCCCGCAAGCTCGCTCTCTGCCTGAAGAAAATATCTTCCGTCGGTCCATAATGCCGCCGCATCTGCTGTCACAACAAGCGTTCCTGCAGAGCCCGTAAAGCCCGACACAAACTCCCTGCATTTAAAATAATCGTTTACATATTCTGAGCCGTGAAAATCGGTTGTCGGAATGATATAAGCATCTGTTTTTTTCTCGCGCATCTTTTCGCGCAGATCTTCAATTTGTTTTCTCATTGTGTCTCCTTGCTTTGTACCAATTCACCCAGCGTTGTTTCTGCCCAGCTGTAATTATTCAGGTAGCTGCCTTTAAATAACTGCCGGTATTCTTCTTTTCCACTCAAATAGTCAAACAAATCACACTGTACGCGTTCCGGCACAATGCGTCTTTTTCCGTCGACTGTCTCAATTACATCCATAATTCCATATTCCTGCAGTGTGTTTTTCAGGCGCAGTGCTACTTTTCTGTAGCGAGCCAATAACACAGGGCTAAGCAGCTCGTCCTCCCACAAAAATGAAATCGCTTCCTCGGAAGAAACGAAACCGCCTCTCCGGTCAACAAGAAGCGCAAACAGTTCCTTCGCCTTTTTATTCCGAAAAGCAAGTGCTCTGTTTTCTACAAAAACGTCAAAATATCCAAAAGCCCGTATGAGTACCTTTGGTTCGTTTTCCTTCCATTTTTCTTCTGTTTGTTCTTTTGCGGAGTCTCTCTCATGATAGAGCATTACATAACGCGAAGAAGCACTGTTTGGATTTTTCTGTGAACAAATTGCCTTGATGCACCTTTCAGCGCCCGTAGCATAGTCAAAGTAGAGAAACTCGGCTTCGCCGAGCCGCAGCAGCTTCTCAAACTCAGCATAGGAAGCCTTGCTCTTTGCGATAAACTGCTCAACAGGGGTCTGCATATGCATCATCTGCTCCCATTCCTCTTTCGTGCACCCGAAAAAATCGCAAACATTCTCGCTGAGATGCATCGGAATCACCATCCCACTCTCCGTAATTTCGAAAGCGGCAAGCCCGTCTGTAAAATGCGTGACGATTTCCTGCATATTCTCTTTGAGAGAGGTATTCTCTTCTCTCAAAATATCCGCCTGCGCAAAATCCGGAATTATTCTTATGCAATATAGACTTGTCGAATCATCCATATTGAAAAACACCCCACTGTTCCATTGCAATCCGCCTTCTTGCTGCTGCGTACGATATAGAATCTGAGGCGGTTTTTCTCCGGCGCTTTTCTCTGTCTGCCACATGGCTCCGCGAAAGAATTCCCTGACACGTTCCAAATCACGTTCATCCACATGCCCAAATACACAGCTTTCCGTCGATTCCTCCAAATGAATCGGGAGGCTGCCTATCTGCTTCCGTTCATCTTCATCCTTGCTGTACACGCATTTTACCGTTCTCGCACCGAAATCACACTCGAAAATTCGATCATAAACCTCAGAAATCGCTTTTAGATAACGTCGAATTTCGCGCTCTCTTCTTCTGCGGTGTCGATTGGTGATGTCCATACAGACACTTTGGAACTCCTCGTTTCCGTCTTCGTTCACGCTCTTGGTTACCCAGCCGAATACATAGGCGCGCGTACCATCACACCTTTGTAATGTGATTTCACCTGCCACGGGTGCGCCTGCCACACGTACACGTCCCAGGTAAGCAGCAAATCTTCGTCTCTCCTCAATGGGAATCATCAAAAAAATATTATCGAAATACAGTTCTGTCATATCTTCACGGTTATCCGCCTCTCTCCTTGGAAAAGCCAGAATTTCTTTCATTTTTTGATTCATATAAGTGATTTTGGGCTGTTTCTCACAGGTATACTTCAAAAATCCGCATGGAATCGTTTCGTTGAGAAACTTCATCTCGTGATTTTGTTTGATGAGATCCGTAATATCCGTCAAAATCGAATCACACATCATCTGCCCTTCACTGTTTCGATAGGAAACTGCCTGATCCCGAACATACAGGACTTCTCCGTCAGTCTTCAAAATTCGATACTCGCTCGTCAGACTCTGCTCCCTGTGTTTTAAATTGTCCAAAAAGTCTTCATATGCAAGGCGGTCTGCGGGATGAAGAATTTCCACATAGGCATTTTCCTTTCGAGCAAAAAAATCTTCTTCAGTGATTCCTACCATTCTGCAAAAGTTTTCGCTCACATAGCAGATATGTGTCGGTTCATCCAACCTATAACGATGAAAACCGCTGATGCCGCGGCTTAGTATCATCTCTGCATCTTTCATTTTCATATCCCCCGTTTCCCCTGACTTCACTCTCATTATACTGGATAGAATCAGCTCTGGCAAGAGTAAGAAACGGTATTGGCAATCAACTTGATTTTCTCTGAATCCGCTTCTCTTGTCAAACGCCCGAGCAGCGTTGTTCATTCTTACGAATTTTTCCACTGATTGTCTTCGGCATCTCATCTGTGAATTCAATTATGCGAATCCACTTGTATTCGGCGAGCCGGTGATTGCAGAAGCTTTTGATTTCCTGTGCAAGTTGTTCATCCGCTGCCCAGCTCTTCCCGGG
>CABQMM010000240.1 GCA_902465215.1 uncultured Bacillota bacterium | reverse complement strand
CTCGAAAGGTCAGATAGCCGAATCGGTTCTGATGCCCGGCGACCCTTTGAGAGCAAAATTTATTGCGGAAAACTTTTTGGAGGAACCGGTTCTGTATACGGACATTCGGAACATGTACGGATTTACCGGTCGTTACAAGGGCGTTCCGGTTTCCGTTCAGGGAAGCGGCATGGGCATGCCGTCCATGGGAATCTACTCGTGGGAACTCATCACGGAATACGG
Source organism: uncultured Bacillota bacterium (assembly GCA_902465215.1). GTDB lineage: Bacteria > Bacillota > Clostridia > Peptostreptococcales > Anaerovoracaceae > CAG-238. Next base: position 3,048 of record CABQMM010000240.1, on the reverse strand, counting down.
TGTTCAGAATCTGATTCGGATTGGAACCGCAGGCGCTTTTACGGACGATCTTGCGCTTGGCGATATTTTCCTTGCGCTGGCTGCGTCCACGGATTCCAACTATCAGCACGCTTTTGACCTTCCGGGTCAGTACAGCCCGAGCGGAAGCTGGGAGCTGATTAAAAAGGTTTATGCCGCATCCGAGGAAACAGGAATTGACTTTAAAGCAGGAAATGTTGTCACCTGCGATGTTTTCTACGAATTCGGAGACTGGTGGAAAAAATGGGCGAAGATGGGCGTCAAGGCGGTCGAAATGGAAACTGCCGCACTCTATATGAACGCTGCATACAATCATGTGAATGCGCTTTCCATTATTTCAATCAGCGATAACTTTGTGACGGGCGCCAAGAGCACCGTCGAGGAAAGACAAAACTCTTTCACAAACATGATGAAACTCGCTTTAGAAGCAAGCGTTAAATAGTATATTTTAAGAGAGGAAATGAAATGATTGAGGTTCAAAACAAGAAAGTAACTGACTGGGTGGCAGAATGTGCCGCTATGACCTGCCCGGACGAGATTGTTTGGATTGACGGCAGCGAAGAGCAGCTTGAGGCGATTCGCGCGCTTGCGGTTGAAACCGGAGAAATGGCAAAGCTGAACGAGGAAAAGCTCCCCGGCTGTTACTATTATCGTACAGACCCGAAAGATGTTGCAAGAGATGAGAAAAGAACCGTAATCTGCACGACTGAAGAAAAAGACGCAGGTCCGACCAACAACTGGGTTCAGAAGGACGAGATGTACGCAAAGATGAGAAAGCTTTTTGACGGCTCCATGAAGGGACGCACGATGTATGTAATCCCTTACTCGATGGGCGTTGTCGGCAGCGAATTCGCCAAAATCGGCATCGAAATCACTGACTCCATCTATGTTGTCCTTTCGATGGACATCATGACGCGTATCGGCGACCCGGTTATCGAAGAGCTGAACAAAGGCGCAGACTTCGTAAAATGTCTGCACTCCAAGGCTCAGGTCGATGCGGAAAACAAATACATCGCACAGTTCCCGGAAGAAAACACGATCTGGAGCATTAACTCCGCTTACGGCGGTAATGTGCTTCTCGGCAAAAAATGCTTCGCGCTCCGTATCGGCTCTGTGCTCGGAAAACGTGAGGGCTGGATGGCAGAACATATGCTGATTCTCTGCGTGGAAGCTCCAAACGGCGAAAAGAAATACATATCCGCAGCCTTCCCGAGCGCTTGCGGCAAAACAAACCTTGCTATGCTGATTCCGCCGAAGCATTTGCAGGAAAAAGGCTACAAGGTTTACACGATTGGTGACGACATCGCATGGCTGCGTATCGGCGACGATGGCAGACTCTATGCTGTAAATCCGGAAAACGGTTTCTTCGGCGTTGCGCCGGGAACCAATTCAAAGACGAACAACAACGCTTTGATGACGACCAGAAAGAACACGATCTATACGAATGTTGCAAGAAATATGGATGACAATACCGTATGGTGGGAAGGTCTCGATCAACCGGCTCCGATAAACGGTCTCGACTGGCAAGCAAGACCTTGGAATGGTCAGGAAGAACAGGCGAAGAAAGCTGAAGGCAAGGAATTCGTCAAGGGCGCGCATCCGAATTCAAGATTCACAGCCCCTGCGGAGAACTGCCCTTCTATCGCTCCTGAATTTTTCACAGGCGAAGGTGTTCCGATCAGCGCAATCATCTTCGGAGGCCGCCGTGCGAAATCCGAACCGCTGATTTGTCAGTCCCGCAGCTGGGAACACGGCGTATTCATCGGTTCCAAGATGTCTTCGGAAACGACCGCTGCAATCATCGGTGATGTCGGCGTGGTAAGATATGACCCGATGGCAATGCTTCCGTTCTGTGGATATCACATGGGAGACTATTTCCAGCACTGGCTCGACATGGGAAAGAAAATGTCCAACCCACCGAAAATCTTTAACGTAAACTGGTTCCGTACCGATGAGGAAGGAAACTTCATTTGGCCGGGCTTCGGTGACAACCTTAGAGCACTGCTCTGGGCGCTCGACCGCTGTGACGATAAAGTCGGCGCAAGCGAAACTCCGCTCGGCTTCGTGCCTCGTCCAGAGGATTTAGATCTCACAGGCATCGACATCAGCGAAGAAGCTTTAAACGAACTGCTTACCGTTGACAAAGAAACATGGAAGAAAGAGCTCGAAGGCATCAAGGGCTGGTATGCGAAATTCGATCACCTGCCGAAGGAGCTGACCGACGCGCTTGCGAAGCTCGAAGAAGATTTGAAATAAATGGAAAAAATACAAATGAAATACAAAAGCCCCGCTGCAAAGCTCTAATTGAGCCGGACCTGCGGGGTCTTTTCGATTTCTGTAACTTTATTTTTATAACTTTAGAAGATACTCAATACCAGTGGAACCAGTACCGGAACTAAAAAGCTCATAATTACACCTGTTATGAAGCCGTAAGTTACCGCCTTGCCTTTGGTTTCTTTGTTGATAACCGGCAGACAGACGTCCATTGAAGGCGCTCCTGCCATGCAGGCAGCCTCAATATATCCAACTTTCTGCGCAATCAGCGGAAGCAATAAAATACTGGTAATCTCACGTAAAACATTATGTAAAAAAGACACTGCAGACGCTTCAATCAGCCCTGCGTCCATGATAATTCCGGGCGCAAGCGAGTACCATCCGAATCCGGCGCCCACCGCCATAGCCTCTCTGAGTGAAAATCCCATCAGCGGTCCGGCTATTGCAGCGCCGATGAAGGTTCCCACAATGGTTACAAATGGGAAAATCAAAATACGAAATCCCGCATCTCGCATCATTTGAAACACGGTGCCTTGCATTCCAAGTTCCATCCCAACGAAAACCATCAAAAGGCACAAGCCAATTTTGATTCCTAATCCTGCCGCAGAATCGAACTGCGCAATCTCGCTTCCGAAAATCGGGCGCGCCACGAAATAGCCAAGCGCCATTCCGACAATTACCGAAAAGAAAATGAGCACGGTCATTTTATTCAATCCGCTCTTTTGTTCTTCGCTCTCCATCTCCTGCTCAATTTCC
>CABQMM010000239.1 GCA_902465215.1 uncultured Bacillota bacterium | reverse complement strand
AGATTGTTCTCCCGCTTGATGCGCGCGACCAGAGCCTCCTGCAGGATATTACTGTCCTGATATTCATCGATGAAAATGTAGGAAAATTTTTCCCTATAATATGCCGCGGCTTCCTCCTCCTTCAAAATCTCGAACGCGAAATGCTCAATATCGCTGAAATCCACCACGCCGCGCCGGGACTTGAGCTGCGCGAAAATGTCCCGGTAATCCTTCATAACCTGAAGGAAAAATTTTCCATCGTCATAACTTTCCCGTACCTCAGTATAAAGATTTTCGAGACTGTCATAAAAATAGTCCTTCTTTAGGGAAGCAACTGCGTCTTTCAGTGGCTCGCGTGCATTTTCCAGTCTTTCCTTGCGCTCGTCCATCTCCGCCTGCGTGTGCAGCTCGTCGGGTTTGAAATATTTTTTCAGAAGCGACGGCATTTTTACCTCGCTCAGCACCTTCCGAATCGCTTCAAAATCTCCGCTTTCCGCGGTTTCGCACAGATCCTCTGCCAGCAGGCGATAGACCGCTGTAATCTCCAGTACGCCTTCGTGACCGCAGGCTTCCGCTTCCTGCACTGCCTGCGCAAGGCTTTCTGCGGCCTCCGCGAGCCTGCGCTTTGCGTCGCTTAAAATATAGGAGACCACCTTCCCTTGCGAAAAACTCTCAAAATCCGCGCCAAGTTCATTGACCGCTTCCGCAAGCCACGGAAACGGCTCCGGCAGGCTTTGGATGACCTCGAAGGTTTTTCTCACCGTCTGTCGGAAACGGTTTTCATTTCGGTCACCGCTGTATTTATCCAAAAATCCGAAAAACTCAGGGCTTGCTTCTTCAAAATACTGCTTCAGAAGCTCGTCCATCGCCTGCTCTTTCAGAAGCTCCTGCTGCACATTGTCGCAGATTTTGAAGTTCGGCTCGATGTCGATGATATAGAAATAGCGGCGGATGACCTCCAGCGCAAAAGCGTGAAATGTGCTGATGTTCGCAAGAGGCAGCAGGTCGAGCTGCCGTTTCAGCGCCGCAGCCGCACCCGGATTTTCCGCGATTTCCTTTTGTATTGCAGTCTCGATTTTCTCCTTCATCTCGGAAGCCGCTGCGTTCGTAAAGGTAACAATCAGCATTTTGTCGATGCTGCACCCGTCCTCTAAAATCAGCCGCTTGATTCGCTCAACGAGAACCGCGGTTTTGCCGGAGCCTGCCGCTGCCGCAACCAAAATATTCTTGTTTCTAAGCTCAATCGCCTTCGCCTGTTCCTGCGTCCACTTCATTTCTTTCGTCCTTTCCTTTTGCGCCGAGGCGCTCTTACAGATATTTTACCATACTCCCCGCCCTCCTTGCAAAAAATATCGCCTGCGGTTTCTCTTTTTTGCGCATGCTTCTGTTCTTTTGCGTCGGATTTTGGTAAAATGGTGGTATAGGATAAGAGTGCGGAAGCTGCCTTGCGCGGCGCTTCCGACCAAAAAGAAAGCAGGTAGTTTTATGTCAAATCAACATACACAGACAAACACGCAGAAAGCGGTGCAGATCCGCCCGACCATGCTAATGATACTCGACGGCTTCGGCCTGAATCCGTCCGATTACGGCAATGCAGTCAAGGCGGCGCATACGCCGAATCTCAATAAAATATTTGAGACTTACCCGCATATCCGGCTTCAGGCGAGCGGACTTGCAGTGGGGCTTCCCGAAGGACAGATGGGAAACTCCGAGGTCGGTCATCTGAATATCGGCGCGGGCCGCATCGTTTATCAGGAGCTTACACGCATCACCAAAGCGATTGAAGATGGCATTTTTAATGGAAACGCTGCTCTGAACAAAGCCATCGACCATGTACTCAGTGAAAATTCCACGCTTCACATCTTCGGACTTTTGTCCGACGGCGGTGTGCACAGCCATATTGAGCATATCAAAGCGGCAATTCGCCTGGCAGACATCCGCGGCGTGAAAAACATTCTGCTTCACTGCTTTATGGACGGCAGAGATGTGCCGCCGACATCGGGAATCCATTACATAGAAGAGATGGAAAAGCTTGCACAGTCGCTGCCTTCGCTGAAAATCGGCATTGTTTCCGGCAGATACTATGCGATGGATCGTGACAAACGCTGGGAAAGAGTTGAAAAAGCCTACGACGCGCTCACGCTTCTTGAAGGTCGTCATGCAGCTTCCGCATCGGAAGCGGTTCGCTCGGCTTATGCAGCAGATGAAACCGACGAATTTATTCTGCCGACCGTGTGCAGTGGCGCTAAACCGGTTGTGGATGGGGATTCCATTATCTTCTGCAATTTCCGCCCTGACCGCGCCAGAGAAATTACGCGCGCCTTTGTTGATTCGGACTTCGACGGTTTTGCTCGAAAAAAATCTCCGCAAAACCTCGTCTATGTCTGCATGACGCAGTACGACGCATCTATGCCGAATGTCGAAATTGCTTTTCCGCCACAGACGATTAAAAATACGCTGGGAGAATATCTCTCAGCAAACGGACTTCATCAGCTTCGCATCGCGGAAACCGAAAAATATGCGCATGTCACTTTCTTCTTCAATGGTGGCGTCGAAGCTGCAAATCCTTTGGAGGATCGAATTCTGATTCCGTCGCCGAAGGTTGCGACCTATGACCTCAAGCCTGAGATGAGTGCCTTTGAGGTTACTGATAAAGTCGTCGAGGAAATCGGCACAGGCGTTTATGATGCCATTATTTTGAACTTCGCGAATGCTGACATGGTCGGCCACACCGGTGTTTTCGACGCTGCGGTAAAAGCGATTGAAGCGCTCGATACCTGCGTGAAAAAAGTTACCGACGCGGTACTTGCTGCGGGCGGCCAGATTCTTTTGACTGCAGACCACGGAAATGCGGACTGTATGCTGGATGCGGAGGGCAATGTCGTGACCGCGCATTCCACCAATCCGGTTCCGCTGGTTCACATCAGTACAAATCCTTGCAAATTCCGAGAAAATTTGCAAGATACTGCCAAACTTGCGGACATCGCTCCGACGATGCTGAAACTCATGGGGCTTGCAATTCCGCCGGAGATGAGCGGCGACTGTTTGGTAAAATAAGCATTATAAAAGGGGTTGTTTACAATCGGCACATTCAGAGCCTGTGCCAAAACAGACCCCTTTTCAAATTCTACAGCTCCAGATGCGTCAGAATTTCTGTGATTTCTGCTTCTTCTGCATGTTCTTCAATTTCTTCCGAAATGTCCTCTCTCCAAGTCGGGTTACCCATGCCGCCCACGCAGCCTCGCGTGCAGACCATGCCCTCGATAAAGTTATACGGCAAAACACCTTTGCTCGCTTTCAAAAGCGCA
>CABQMM010000238.1 GCA_902465215.1 uncultured Bacillota bacterium | reverse complement strand
ACCTGTCCGAAGTGCGGCGGCAGCGGTCAAATCAGCCAGGCACAGAGAACCCCGTTCGGGCAGTTCCAGACGGTTACAACCTGCGACCGGTGCGGCGGCAGCGGCAAGATCATCGAAGAACCTTGCCCGGACTGCAAAGGACAGGGAAAGGTCAAGAAGAATGTTACGATTTCCGTTGACATTCCGGCAGGCGTTGACAATGAGAGCGTAATTCCTATCAGAGGACAGGGCGAGCCGGGAATCAACGGCGGACCTGCAGGAGACCTGTACATCGTGCTGAATGTAAAACCGCACAAGGTCTTCAAGCGCAGGGGTGCTGACCTTTATCTGGAAATGCCGATCAGTTTCGATCAGGCAGCTCTGGGCGCGGAGATTATCGTACCGACGCTGGACGGCAAGGTTTCCTACAAGGTTCCTGCGGGAACGCAGCCGGGAACCACATTCCGTCTAAAGGATAAGGGTGTAAAATACTTGAAGCGCGAGGCAAAAGGCGACCTTTATGTAAAGGTGAATATTGAAGTGCCGACCAAACTTAATCACAAGCAGAAGAAGGCGATTGAGGACATGGCGAAGGAACTGACCGATGACTGCTATCAGAAGAAGAGCAGGTTCAAAGAAAAGTTCAAAGAAATTTTCAGCTAGGAGTCATGCATGTTAACAGTCAACAATGTAAGTATGAATTTCAGCGGGCAGCCGCTGTTTAAGAATGTGGATCTTAAGTTTACGCCGGGCAGCTGCTACGGTATTATCGGCGCGAACGGAGCCGGAAAATCAACGTTTCTTAGGATTCTTTCCGGAGACCTAGAGCCGACAACCGGTGATGTTTCGCTGAAACCGGGCGTTCGGATGTCGGTGCTCAAGCAGGACCACTTTGAATTTGACGAATACACGGTGCTGGATACCGTGATTATGGGAAATGACAGACTCTACGATGTGATGAAGGAAAAAGACGCCATCTACATGAAAGAGGATTTCAGCGACGAGGACGGTATGCGCGCCGCGGAGCTGGAGGCAGAGTTCGCGGAAATGAACGGCTGGGAAGCTGAATCCGATGTCAGCCGCCTGATACAGGGGCTGGGACTCTCTGCGGATATTTTGTATACACAGATGGCATCTTTGACTGCGAAGGAAAAGGTAAAGGTGCTTTTAGCGCAGGCTTTGTTCGGAAATCCGGGGATTATCCTGCTCGACGAGCCGACCAACCACCTCGATGTCAAGGCGATTGCATGGCTGGAGGACTTCTTGATGGAGTACGAAGGCACGGTCATCGTTGTCTCGCATGACCGACACTTCCTGAATACGGTCTGCACGAACATCGTCGATGTCGACTACGGCAAAATCAAGATGTATGTCGGCAACTACGAATTCTGGTATGAGTCCAGCCAGATGGTTCAGAAAATGATAAAGGACCAAAACAAAAAGAACGAAGAAAAAATCAAAGAATTGCAGGCGTTTATCCAGCGATTCTCCGCGAATAAATCCAAGTCCAAGCAGGCAACTTCCAGAAGAAAACTGCTCGATAAGCTGAGCGTGGAGGAAATGCCAGCATCCTCAAGACGCTATCCATTCGTGGGCTTTAAGATGGACCGCGAGCAGGGTAAGGAAATTTTGCAGGTTGAAGGGATTTCCAAGACGATTGACGGGGTTAAGATTTTGGATAATGTTTCTTTCCGCGTCAATAACGGCGACAAAATCGCTTTTGTCGGAGAAAATGAAATTGCAAACACGACGCTGTTTAAAATCCTCATGGGCGAAATGGAGCCTGACGAGGGCAGCTTCAAGTGGGGCGTAACGATTGCAACTTCCTACTTCCCGCTCGATAATTCCGATTTTTTCAATGACTGTGATTTGAACCTTGTGGAGTGGCTTTCGCAGTATTCGACCGAGACGAGCGAGACTTTCCTGAGAGGTTTTCTCGGCAAAATGCTTTTCTCCGGGGATGAGGTTTACAAGCCGGTCAAGGTGCTTTCCGGAGGCGAAAAAGTACGCTGCATGCTTTCCCGCATGATGCTGTTTGGCTCGAACATGTTGGTGCTCGACCAGCCGACGAACCATCTGGATCTTGAGTCCATTACGGCAGTCAACGAAGGGCTGATTGCATTCAAAGGCGGCATTCTTTTCGCTTCGCACGACCATGAATTCATTCAGACCATTGCCGACCGGATTATCGAAATTCATCCGGACGGAACGATTACGGATAAGGTGTGTACCTATGATGAATACATTGGCGAGTAATTTTTTGGTGGCAGCACGAGCCGTGCTGCCCATTTTCATAATTATGGGAATCGGCATGCTGGTACGGCATGCGGGGATTGTGAATGAAGTGGAAGTCAAAAAGATAAATAAGCTGAATTTTGTTGTGTTCTTTCCGCTGCTGATGTTTACGAACCTCTACGGTAAGGACATAAGCGATGCAGTGGACATTCGGCTGATGGTTTTCGGCGTTGTCGGCGTTCTGCTGGTTTATGCGCTTACGGTCTGTTTCGTTGTACATATTACGAAGGAGCGAAAGACGCAGGGGGCGATGATACAGGCAATTTACCGGAGCAATTTTGTAATTATGGGCATTCCGATTGTTGCAAATATATTCGGGGATGAAAACCTTGCACTGACGGCGGTGATGGTGACGGTCATCGTGCCGCTTTACAATGTGCTTGCCGTTATAACGTTGGAAGTTTTTCGCGGCGGGAAACCGGAAGTTTTGCATATCTTGAAGCAACTTGCAAAAAATCCGCTGATTCTGGGCGCACTTGCGGGAATCATTGCTGTGCTGGCAGATTTAAAATTGCCGGGGGTGCTTGAAAATGTGGCGTCATCCATGGCAGGGGTGGCGACTCCGCTTGCGCTGCTTACGCTTGGTGCGTTTTTTGATCTTCGCAGCGCGATGAAACGCGAGCGGGACATTCTTATCTGCGTAGCCGGCAGACTCATCGCTGTGCCGGCAATCGGACTGACAGCGGGGATTCTCCTTGGCTTCCGAGGCGTTGCGCTCGTAACTCTGATTGCGATTTTTGCATCGCCGACGGCAGTTTCGTCATTTCCGATGGCGCAGGAGATGGACAGCGATTACGAACTTGCGGGCGATGCGGTCGTTTTCTCATCGGGAGCAGCGTGCTTCACAATGTTTCTATGGATTTTTGCATTAAAAAGCATGGGGATGTTCTAAAAATACATTTTAAAGAAAAAAATTCTAAAAAATCCATTTTGCCTCTTGACTATACGGTTACCGTATACTTTATAATTATTTCAGAAGAAAGAGGTGAATAAAAATGAAACTCCCATTTAGAA
>CABQMM010000237.1 GCA_902465215.1 uncultured Bacillota bacterium | reverse complement strand
TTATTTGTTTTGCGCGCTGCAAATTCAATCATAGAACATAAATAGAACAAGTCATCCTTACTATACTGTACTGCCATCGATTCTCTCACTCCCTTCGTACTGCAAACATTCCAATGCTCTCATACTATGAAAACTAATTTGATGTGTTGGCTGTTTGAATTTTGCATACTCCCAAAAAACCGCTCTACTGATGTTTCCGTTTAAAAAGTCGTTGACAAAATTCCAAATAGTATCGTCAGCCATCGGTCCTTCTACAATATCATATTCATGAAGTTTTCCGGAGCGACAAGCCGCAATAAAATCCAACCATTCATCACACATATGGTCGAATTTTTTTATTTTTAATTCGCTGTTCTCCGTATAGGAATACATATTAATAATCCCGTTCTCATGCTTTCGTTCTGCCCACCGTCGCGCCTGCTCAAAGCTTTTCGTGCAATAAAATCCCCATGAAAAGTCTTTCGTATACTTCGTTTTTCTTATCTCAGGAAATTCAATGGCTTGCCCATTTCCATGATATAATTTCATCTTTTTAATTTTCACCTCATTCTCCCATTTTTTCACTAAAAATATTATACTCTATTGCACTTTATGGTACAATAGCTGTATGGAAAAAATCTATCTTTCGCCGCTTGCCGGCATGCCGCTAATTGAATATCTCAAGCAGAAGGGTTTTGAAATCTGCTTCACACAGGCGCTTGCATCTGTCGCAGAGCCCGTCGCCCATCATCCGGATCTCATCCTGTGCAAACTCGGCATTGATGATAAGGCCCCGGTCTTTCGTGGAGACCCTTCAAGACTCGGCTCTGCCTATCCCGCAGACATCCTGTACAATGCATGCTACACGGGACGCTATTTCATACATAATCTGAAATATACCGCGCCTGAGCTCCTTGCAGCCGCAGGGCGGGCTGCTCAGCACATGAAAAAGCCCTTGCTTCGCGTTTCCGTTCCGCAAGGGTACACCAAGTGCAATATTGTCTGTGTCGATGAAAAATCGATTATCACATCCGACGCCGGTATCGAAAAAGCCTGTGTTTCTGCGGGCATGTCTGTGCTCAAAATTCGTCCCGGACAGGTTCTGCTGCCCGGATATTCTTACGGGTTTCTCGGCGGCACAAGCGGCCGCATCGGCGATGAAATCGTGTTTAACGGAGACCTCTCGTCACACCCTGATTTCCATGTGATTTCCGCTTTCATCGAGTCGCGCGGGCTTTCCTGTGTCTATTTCAAGGATTATCCGCTGACCGACATCGGTTCGATTATATCGGAATTTTAGAAAATCTGCCCCGGCAGTTTTTCTTTTTTCTTCGGCGGAAAAGTTTTGTCGAACTCCTCGACCTCTTCTTCGCTCACAAAATAGCCCTCCGGCGTATGGTAAGTTCCCGTAACGCCGCCGAGATAGCCCGGTTTGTATACATTCCAAAATGCTTCTCTTGTGACATTTTCGGATTCTCTGTAATCCTTTGGTTCTTCTCTTCTTATATTCATTTTCGTCTCCTGTTTATCTTCGCAATTTCTTTAAATTTCTTTTCTTTGGCGGCAAGATAGCTGTCGGAATCTTCGGCATACGCATTTTCGGCCTTGAGCTTGAGATAAGATTTTAATCTCGCCTCATCGAGCTCCCCTGCTTCGATTACCGCCTGTACCGCGCATCCCGGTTCTCCGTTGTGCGTACAGTTTCTGTAGATGCAGGCCTCTGCGAGTTCCTCTATCTCCGCAAAAGTTTCCGCAGTCCCTGCTTCTGCATCCCACATTCCGAGTTCGCGCATTCCCGGCGTATCAATCAGCATGCATCCGCTCGGAAGCATAACGAGCTGCCGTCTTGTCGTCGTGTGCCGGCCTTTATCATCGTTTCTGAGACCGTTCACCGCAAAATCCGTGGTTCCGGTGATTTGATTGATAAGACTTGATTTTCCGACACCGGAAGAGCCGACGAAAGCAATGGTTTTACCTGGTTTGAGATATGTTTCCAGTCCCTGCGTTTCGCCGTCCTTGACTGAGGTCCGGATAATATCGACTCCGATTGCAGTCTGCTCGGTCTCAAGGACTTTTTTCTCTATTTCTGCCGGATTCGCACAAAGATCTGCCTTGGTGAGCACAATCACCGGCATGGCTCCGCTGTCCCAGGCTGCAGCAAGATAGCGCTCGAGCCTTCTCAGATTGAAATCATTGTTCAGAGACATGCAGATGAAAACCGTATCGATGTTGGCGGCAACCGCCTGCATGTTTCGCGCAGTACCCGCAGCTTTCCTCAGAAAGATGCTTTTTCGCGGCAGAACACTGCTTATGATTGCAACATCCTCCGGATTGGCTCCCGGCTCTGCACTCACATAATCGCCCACGGTCGGATAGTCTTCCGCAGAAGCCGCCTCGTGCATGAATCTGCCCGAAACTTCCGCTCGGTATTCTTTATATTTTTTGCATGTTAAATCAGCGATTTTATATGCGCCCTTTTCTTGTGATATTACTCGAAATTCCATTTCCCCGTCTCCTCAAAAAACCTTTCGGCAAGCTCTTTTGCCGCCTCGCGGGTCTCTTCGTCTTCCGCCTTGTCAAAAACGCTGTACAGCGTAAACATCGGTGCATAGAACCGCAGTGCCGCAAGCTCCGGGTCGGGGCTGCCGCACTCCTCAAAAATATATGCAACATATTCCAGCGGGCCGCCCGCCAGATACTGTTGATAGAGCTCCCCCATCTCCGGAATGCGATACTGCTCAATCGTCAGCATCCTGCGAAAAGCCGACGCAAACGGGTCTTCCGTCCAGTAACTGAGCTGAGCTTTGCTGTATTCAATCAGCCGCTTCAGACTTTTCTCTTTTTGTTCGGCGGTCAGGGGCAGTATATTTACCATATCCTGCGGCATGTAAAATGCCTCTGCCCGCTCATAGTCCATCTCTTCCATCCGCAGGATAATGCTGTCCAAAATATCCTGCTTGTTTGTATAATGCTTGTACAGCGCACCCTTCGTCATGCCGAGCTTTCCCGCGATGTCGCTTACGGAAACCGCTTCGTAGCCTTTCGCCGCGAACAGTTCAAGCGCTGTCTCCAAAATTCTTTCTTTCGTGTTTTTCATAATATATGTCCTTTTTTAGTTTTTGCGCAAAAAGAAAACGATCGTTTACCTGTATTATAGTAAACGGTCGTTCACTTGTCAAGTATTTTATTTTTCGCTGTATTCCCGAACATCCTAGAGAAAGTCCTATAAAATTAACTCCATAGAGATATCAGACAATGCAAAATGATTCTGCGTATAGGTTGTATATTGAAATCCCAACTTTTCATATATGTGAAGTGCCGCAACTAATTGAT
>CABQMM010000236.1 GCA_902465215.1 uncultured Bacillota bacterium | reverse complement strand
AGTGATGCTTTTGAAAGAGTTGCATTTGTGACGGACAGAGATGAAAGAGAAACAAGATTCATTGAAGCGTCTATCTCATCTGTACTGCGAGAATTTAATGCGGAACTCAGAAATAACCAATGGAAAGAATGCAGTTATATAAATGACTTCGGAATTGAGAAAAATTTCCGGGCTTTGTTAGTTGTTATTCCACCTGAACAGCAAGGTGCGCTTGAGACGGTTATGCTGTCAGCAATTGCAGAAAACGACTATGACAAGAACATCGTTGAGAAGACCGCAACCTTTGCAGAACAAATGTGTGTTGAAGCGTCACGCTATATTTCTTCTGAGCGTTTGAAATTGAAAGCGCATCTGGGCTTAACATGGGCAGTGCAATATCCTGAAAAAGTTTTTACCAAAATAGATGAGCAGATAAGGAATGTTCGATGGGAAGAGTCGGAAACCTTACATATATGCTTTTCTACATTAGCTGAAATATAAAGGCATAATCAATGCGTGAGAGATATGAGGAAGGCAGCATCGTATAAGTACGCTTCAAGAGTTTGGACTAAATAAAAAAACTTGTATGTAAACACGCGAAGGCTCGGCGAATTTATGCCGGGCTTTCGCATTTTTTGTTGTTTCTCGGACGAAAATCAAGTATACTATAAGGAAAGCATAAGTGGGCAGAAAAAGGAGGACAGGCATGAGCAAAGCGGACAAACTATTTGTAAATATGTGCGAAAAGATTCTGACGGAAGGATTTTCAACAGAAGGTGAGACTGTGCGTGCCCGTTGGGAAGACGGTTCTCCTGCGTATACGATTAAGACGTTCGGAGTTGTGAACAGGTACGACCTTTCCGAGGAGTTTCCGGCGCTGACGCTCAGACCTACGGCAATCAAATCCGCGACGGATGAAATTCTTTGGATTTGGCAGAGAAAGTCCAATAATATACGCGATTTAAAACCGCATATCTGGGATGAATGGGCGGACGAAGACGGCTCCATCGGCAAGGCGTACGGCTACCAGATGGCGAAGAAGTATAAATTCGCGCAGGGAGAGATGGATCAGGTGGACAATGTGCTTTGGCAGCTCAAGAATCAGCCGCAGTCAAGGCGTATTATGACGAACATCTATAATTTTGAGGATTTGTCCGAGATGAATCTGGAGCCTTGCGCTTACAGCATGACTTTCAATGTGACGGGCAATAAGCTGAACGCGATTTTGAATCAGCGTTCGCAGGATATTTTGGCGGCAAACAACTGGAATGTCGTTCAGTATTCCATCCTTTTGATGATGTTCGCGCAGGCCAGCGGGCTTATGCCGGGGCAGCTTGTGCATGTAATTTCGGACGCGCATATCTATAATAAGCATGTGCCGGTAATTGAAGAAATCATTAAGAGGCCGCAGTATCCGGCGCCGAAGGTGAAGCTGAACCCTGAAGTCAAGGATTTTTATGATTTCACGACAGCGGACATAATCGTAGAAGACTATCAGACAAATCCGCAGATTTTGAATATTCCAATCGCAATTTAGCAGAGAAAGGAAACGAAATGAACTTAATCGCAGCCGCAGACCAAAACTGGGGAATCGGAAAAGACGGCGGACTTCTCGTCCACCTTCCGGGAGACCTCAGATATTTCAAAGAAAAAACAAAAGGCAAAGTTGTCGTTATGGGCAGAGCGACGCTCGAAAGCCTGCCCGGAGGCAGACCGCTGCCGGAAAGAACCAATATCGTGCTGACGAGCGACACGAGCTTTGAGAAAGAAGGATGCATCGTCGTCCACAGCATGGAGGAACTTCTGACTGAGTGTGCGAAATATGCACCGGATGATGTGATGATAATCGGCGGTGAGCAGGTCTATATGCAGCTCATAAGGCAGTGCGACAGGATCTTTATCACTAAGATTTTTGAGACATTTGACGCGGACAAGCATATTATGAATGTGGACAGGATGAAGCATTTTGAACCGGTTTGGGAGAGCGATGTGATGGAAGAAAACGGCATACAGTATCAGTTTGTCGAATACAGGAGAAAATAATGGCGAAGGTAAAGAACAAAAGAGAAAACCACGTGACAAAGCGCGGCACATATGGCTATGGTTACGGGCCGAAGAATGCGGCTCCGGCGAAAAGAAGCGTTCCGGACAGACCGGCTCCGAAAAGAGACGATTTTGCTGCAGAGAGGAACGAGAACATTATCGTGGGCAGAAATCCGGTCACAGAGGCCCTCAAAAGCGGCAGAGAGATTGACAAACTCGCTGTAAGCAGTACCGAAGGCTCCATGATAAAAATACTGGCTATGGCGAAGGAAAAGGGCATTCCGGTGATGAAGGTCGAGAAGGCTGCAATGGATAGAATTGCGCCGGGTCAGGCACATCAGGGCGTGGCCGCATACACCAGTCCTTACAAATACGCGGAGATGGAAGAGATTTTCGCAAAGGCCGCCGCAAGCAAGGAAGAACCATTCATTATCATACTTGACAACTTGGAAGATCCGCATAATCTGGGGGCTGTCATGAGAACCGCCGAGTGTGCGGGCGCGCACGGAGTGATAATTCCCAAGCGAAGAGCCTGCGGACTTACGGAAACCGTTGCAAAGGCCTCGGCAGGAGCGATTGAATACATGCCTTGCGTAAAGGTGACGAATATTGCACAGACGATTGATGAACTCAAAGAACGCGGAATCTGGGTGGCCGCATGTGACATGGGCGGACAGGAATATTATAAGGCTGACCTGAAAGGTGCGATTGCCGTTGTAATCGGAAGCGAGGGCTTCGGCATCAGCAAGCTCGTCCGCGAAAAATGTGATTTTGTGGTTTCGATGCCTATGGTTGGAAAGATAACATCACTCAATGCGTCGAATGCTGCCGCGGTTATAATGTATGAAGTTAGGAAACAAAGAGATGGACAATAGTGCAGTGCATATCCTCACCGATGAGCAGCTTGTAAAAATGGCGCAGGAAGGAAGCGAGACGGCAGAGGAAATTTTAATCGAAAAATACAAAAGCCTCGCAAAAGGCAAAGCGCAGATTTTCTTTATTGTCGGGGCGGACAACGAAGACGTCATCCAAGAGGGAATGATAGGGCTTTTTAAGGCTGTCCGCAGTTACGATCCGGACAGAGATGCAGCATTTCGCACCTATGCCGATTTATGCATAAACAGCCAGATTATCACAGCGATAAAAAAGGCAAACAGAAGAAAACACAGGCCGCTGAACGAGTCTTTATCACTGAACAAAACTGTGATGGAGGACGACCGGGAGACGACGATGGAAAATATTTTGCGTGACAGCGAAGAAAACAACCCTGAAGCACTTATGCTGATGAGGGAGG
>CABQMM010000235.1 GCA_902465215.1 uncultured Bacillota bacterium | reverse complement strand
TGGTGTCAAGTTCCTGTTTATCGACTGTAACATTGACGCTGCTGTCCGTTATCATCACGAAGGAATCCGGAAGCCCCTTTGCCTTAATGATGCTTTCAATCGCCAGTTCATTTTCCATATAGCCGACAATCTTTTCCTTTGTCTGCGATGCATTCGCCTTCTCTGCGTCGTTTTTACTATTGTCAATCGTCGAATCCAGTGTTGCAATCAGTTTGTTTCTTTCCAGCTCCAGCGCAGCGCGCATTTCCTCGAAAGTACCTTCTTCAGGCTGCACATCTTTTTCGGATACAGCAAGGCTGTCGACCAGAACATCGCCGTCGTGAACCGGAATATCCGAATTGAGGCTCGATGTAAGCGCCAGTCCCGCGCCGAATACAACAATCAAACACAATGCTGCAAGGCGTTTGCCTTTAAAAATAATGTCCTTATAACTAAACTTCTTTTTCAAAGTCACTCCTCCTGTTCCTTCTCGAAAACTATCACGCTTGAAACCGGGATGTTGTAAAGGGTTGCAACCCCGTTCGTAAGCTTGTTTGCTACAACCGGATTTTCCGCGCCCACTGCGCTCACGATTACGCCGCTCACCTGACTGTCATTGTCATATTTTACAATCACTTCAACCTCGTCCGCTCCTTTAATGCCGGAAAGAATACTGCAAAGCCTTTCCTCGCTTGCACCGTCCGAATCAATAATCTGCTTTCTTCCATCCTTGGAACCGGTCAGGATACTGAGCGCTAAAATCGCCACTGAAGCAATTAAAAGCACCGTAACCAGCCTTGAGAGCGCCCCTTTGCTGACATATTTTTCAAACATATTCTCACTCCTAAATATATGAATTTGCATTAAAATAATACCTATATTTTCAATTTCTGCGATAGACATTTCCGCCTTTGCTATCCGCTCCCTAAAAAAGTGATTATCGGCTGTAAAATGATGATGAGTATCAGCAAAGAAAAAATAAACTTCACATACTTTCCCATTGAAGACTCCGGCAAAAGAATCTGAAAAAAGGTCAAGGAAAGAATGACGATAAAAATATCTTTGACCCATTGGTAAAACTCACTCATCTCATGCACCCCCTGTTCGCACAATGATACTGACAAACAGGATGAACAGCAGTGCAGTGAAAAAAAGTACCGATGCCATCGAAATCAGACAGCTTCCCATTTCATTCAGTCCGTCCGAAATTTTGCTTTCGCAGATTGGCTCGCTGACCGCAGCCGTCAGCTTGTAAATAACGGCTATAATCAAAATCTTGATTAGCGGTACGATAATAATCAAAATCAGCGTAACCATTGCGAACACACCGACAATGTTCTTAATGCTTCCCATGCAGCGCAGAAAAAGCTCTACCGTATCAGCCGTAAATCCGCCGACAATCGGTATGAATGTACTTAAAGAATACTTTGCGGTTGACATCAGCAGCGTATCCGAAGTCTCTGTGATAAGCCCCTGAACCGTTATAATTCCGGTAAGTATGGCGATTATCAGTCCTGTGACGACAACTGAAGCGTTTCGAATCAGCTTCGCCAGTTTGTTTACATAATCTTTTTCTGTTAAACAATTGATTAACCCCAGTATCGTCGCCAAAAACAACGCAGGAAGAATAATTCTTTTTAAAATAATCCCAAATCCCGTAATGGAACCGATGATAATCGGGCTGAGAATGCTGCCGCTGGCAACCGATCCCGTCGCAACTAAAATTCCTAAAAGAATTGGTGTCAAAATTTCCATCGTGTTTATCATGGTTGAAGCCGCATCAATTGTAAGCTGATAAACGAGCTGAAAACTGTTGATGGAAATGCCGATAATCACCATCGTGCAGACTAAGAGCGACAAGTCGGACATGGACTTGTTTTCAAACGAAGATGCTAAATTCCGCAAAAGTCCGATTACAATGCAGATAATCAGGATTTCAACGCCTAAGACCAGAGCACTCTTTATCTCATAAAGACATAAATCTTTTATGCCGGAAATCAGCGCTTGATTGTTAAAAAAACTTTCACCGCTGAGCGTTGCTTCCAGAATATTTTCAATCCGAAACTGTTCGGAGAGTCCGTCGCTCAGCTCAGCGCTGCGTCTTGATATTTCATCGATTTCATCAAGGTCAACGACCTGATCAAACTGTTCTTTTAGTATTTCCTTATAATTCATCGGCTGTCCTTTCCGCTAAACAAGGCTGTCCAGCAAATGAATCAAGGATGTGAAAATCGGAATTGCCGCGAAAAAGATTGCGATTTTTCCCGCAAGCTCCACCTTCGTGCCGATGGACTTTTCTCCGGCATCCTCACAAAGCGCCGCCGTAAATTCCGTTGCATAAGCGATTGCAAGCACTTTCAGAATAATCGGAAAGTATTCGTGCCCGTAAGTCAGCCGTGAGTAAAAACTTTCAATATAGGTAAAGCCGTAGCGCAGGCTCTCCAGCACATAAAAAAGCAAAAGTATGGACGTGCAGACGATCACTTCAACCGTAAATTCCGGTTTATAGGTTTTTATCAGCGCAACAAGCATAACGCCGGCAATGCCGATGGCGCATATTTTTAATACTGCGAGCATAACACCCGTTTCACCCCTTCGTTTTTCCTTTTCCTGTTAAAATGACAGGAAAACCTTTACCGTTTCAAAGAATTCGCTTACCATTTTAATGATGATTGCAAGCACAATAATCACCCCTGCCAGCGTTGTCATCATCGCCTCTTCTTCCCGCCCGGCTTTGTTCAAAATCTGGTTGAGCAAAGCAATCGCAATGCCGATAGCGGCAATCTTAAATAATACATCTACATCAAAAGACATTCTTTTTCCCCTTTATTAAATCAGAACTACAGCAATCAGACATCCTGCGAAAAAACCGAGTTTGCGGTACAGCGGTCCTTTTATGCGCACCGCCTGCTTCGCGTCTTCAATCTGTGTCTGAATTCCCCTTTCTGTATACTCAAACTGATACTGCTGATTTTCCCAGTCCGTCTGACCTAAAAAATTCCCCGGATACTTCAACCATTCGAGATCCTCCCCGGTCAACGGAGTGTTTTTATACAGTTTTTCTGCCGTTTCAAACCAAATTTGACTGATTTGCGCTTCTCTCCCTTCAAGCTCGATAAAAACCTCATCTGCCAGCAAAAAGGCCTTTCTTTTCTCGTTTTCTGTATTTCCGCAAAAATGCTCCGAAAGAGGCTCCCGAAAATAATTGATTTTGCTTTTTAAAGAAAGCAGCATTTTTAAGTACTCTTCCAAAAGCCTTTGTCTTTCTTTTAACGCTTCCGCTTTCAGCAGCCCGACAAGCCCTAAGGCCGCAGTCAGTCCAAGCAGACCTGCAAGCTTAAGCAT
>CABQMM010000234.1 GCA_902465215.1 uncultured Bacillota bacterium | reverse complement strand
CAAGCTGATCAAGAAAGACGGCACTGCTTATTACGTGGACAAAAACGGCGTACGTGTAGAAAATAAAGTTGTGACAAAGAAAGGCAAGACCTACTATTACAAGCTCCGCGGCGTTCGCATCATCGACGGCAAGAAGTATTACACGAAGTGGTCGAACAAGACATGGAAGACTGTGAAATAGCGAGTTTAATTGCTTGCGAACTCGCGGATGTTCATAAGACACAAACCCACGGGGGCGGCTCAGACGAGCCGCCCCTTGTGTCGATTATGCCTGCGCTCTTTTTTGATGTCTGCGATAAAGCAGCAGAGCCAATGTTAGTGCAACGGTTTCGGAAACCGCAGCGGAAATCCACACTCCGGTTTCGCCAAGCAGGAAGGCAAGGAGCAGAAGGGCGCATACGGCAAACAGCATACCGCGACCCAGGGAGATGCTCATCGCCTGCTTTGGCAGTTCCAGCGACGTGAAATATCCCATCATTGGAATTACGATACCAAGTGGTAGAAATGCCGGGGCATAGAGGCGGAACGCCGTCATGCCGCGCTCGAAAAGCTCCGGATTTGCAATGCGGTCGATGTAAATGTTAACAATCGGCGACGGAAACAAAATGCCAATCGCAAAAGCGACTGCTGCGCATACGGCAGCATAGCACAGTGCCAGACGGAAGATATAGCGGCAGGTATCTGTTTTCCCTTGACCGTGATAGTAACTGATAAGCGGCTGTGAACCCTGATTAATTCCCATCATCGTCATCAGAACGAGCTGCGAAAAATAGGAAATGACAGTATAAATTACGACGCCGTCATTGCCTGAAACAGTGAGCAGGGTTCGATTAAAGACGAAAATGCAAAGTCCGATCGAAAGCTCCGTCATGCAGTCCGCAGCACCTAATTTTACGAAGGAGGCAATCGCGCGCAGCCGCGGCCGGATGCGAACGAAGGCAAACCCTGCTTTGCCAAAGAGGAAGTGACGCAGATAAATGCTGAAAGTCAATGCCTGCGAAAGACCGGTTGCAACCGCCGCCCCTTCAATTCCCCAATCAAAGACCAGGACGAAGAGAGCGTCAAGCAAAATATTGGTCAGCGCGCCCGCGACGCCGGTTTTGATTGCTAACTTTGGAAAACCGTCCGCTTTTACTAAAACCTCTAAATAATAGGAAGTCATATAAAAAGGAAGAAAGAGCACGATGACACCCAGATAGCCTTTTACATACGGGAGCGTCTGCGCATCCGCGCCTAAAAGCCGTGCAATCGGAGAAAGCAGGAGCATGATAAGAATCGTAGCGAACACAGCGACGATACAAACCGTCATTGCGCCCATTGTAAATATACGATTGGACTCCTTTGTTTCGCTGCGGCCTTTACAGATTGAAGCGCGGGTGCTCGCCCCGACCGCAAACAGGATGCCGACCGCAAAAGCTCCGTTAATCAACGGCATGCAGAGATTGACCGCTGCTAAAGCCTGCTCACCGACTCCTCTGGCAACGAAGATGCCGTCTACCATCGTATAAATTGTATAAACCCACATCGCTGCCACGGAGGGGAGGACGTATTGAATAAAATTGCTTCTGATTGATTGTTTGTTTTGTAATGTCATAAAAATCACTCCTTTTCATGTGACTATCATAAAGTATACGGTAACCGTATAGTCAAGAACTTTTTTTTAAAAATAAAATGCGGAGAGTCCCATCTGCATTTTCCAAACTCTCTTCACCAAAAATACACAAAAAAATTTTTCAAAAACATTGACTAAAATCAAAAAACGGGGTATATTAATAACATGAAGTTAGCACTCCGGCAGAGTGAGTGCTAACAAACGAAATTCCGAACGATTCCCGATTCACGAATCGGCAGGGAAAGAAAGGAGGTCTCCGAAGATGGAATTAAGTGAACGAAAGCTGAAGGTTTTGCAGGCAATTATTTCAGATTATGTGAGAACGGCTGAGCCGGTCGGCTCCAGAACGCTTTCGAAGAAACCGGAGCTTGATTACAGTCCGGCCACCATACGAAACGAAATGGCAGACCTCGAAGAGATGGGTTACCTGACACACCCGCACACATCGGCGGGCAGAGTTCCTTCAGATAAAGCCTACAGATTATATGTAAACGCTTTGATGGAGAAAAAAGAACTCACCCGAGAGGAGAAGAACATTATCGCTGACAGGCTGCGCGGCAGGGTGAACGATTTTGAGAAGACGATAGAGCATGCTGCGAGTGTGCTTTCGGAGATAACGAATCTGACATCTTTTGCGCTGACACCCAGTAAGGATGAAGATGTTCTGAAATACATCAACCTGCTTCCGGTGGATGAACATACTGTGGTTTTGATGATCGTCAGTGAGAGTGGCAAGGTTTCTAATAAGGCGGTGCATATGAGCGTGCCTTACACGGAAGACAACCTGCAGCTTCTCTCCAAGACGATGACATACAATTATAAAGGAAAGACCATCAGTCAGGCGCTCACGAACAACATCATCGCGAATGTCGAAACGGACATCGTGGCGATGAGTGGGCTTGCGGAAGATGTAATGCCGAACTTCCTGAAAACTTTGGAGGATATGCTGAATGTCAACCTGTACATGGAAGGACTTACGAACATTTTCGATATTCCGGAGTACAATGACCTTTCGAAGGCGAAGAGTTTCATCGAAATGCTCAGCCAGAAGGAGGAGCTTACCAAGAAGCTGATCGAAAGAGACGACGGCATCATGGTAACAATCGGAGAAGAAAATTCCGACGACATCATGCAGGACTGTTCCCTGATAACCGCAAGCTATCATGTGGACGGCAAGCTGGTCGGCAAAATCGGAGTCATCGGACCGACGCGAATGAAGTACGGCGAGGTAACATCGATTATCGAATATTTGACAGACAACTTAAACGATACATTTAAACTGGAAAGCGGAGGTAATGAGGATGACGAGTGAAGAAAAGAAATGCGCACAGGGTGAGACTGACAGAGACTTGCCCGAAACCGAAGAAGATTTAAAGCCGGATCAGGAATGCGAGGAGGTCGAAGAAGCTGAGAAAGGCGAGAATGCCGAAACGGAGGCGCAAACCGCAAAGGATCCCGAAGAAGAGGCTTTGAACACGAAGTATATGCGTTTGATGGCGGACTTCCAGAACTTCAAGCGCAGAACCGAAAAAGAAAAAAGTGACATTTATGCGTTCGCAAACGAGAAAATCGTCAAAGAACTGCTTGATGTAATAGATAATTTTGAGAGGGCTCTTGCAGCCGGAAACGACGGCGACAAGTTCCTCGAAGGGATGGAGATGATTCTGAAACAGCTTCTCAGCGTACTTGAAAGAGCAGGCGTCTCCGAAATTAAATGTTTGGGTGAA
>CABQMM010000233.1 GCA_902465215.1 uncultured Bacillota bacterium | reverse complement strand
GGCTGAAACAATGCGTTTGTGCGAGGAAAATCCTCTGCACATGAATAGATAAGTCAGAAGACCTACAAACCAAAAAACAGGATGAGTCTCATGCAAGGCAGCATAGGCAAATCCATTATTCCTGTATCACAAAAGCGATGGTTATTACAATCATCGTTTTCTTTTGTTTTTGTAACTTTTCATCCTTTACCGGGCGGTGCCGAAGCGACATCGCCCATCAGGGCAGAAGACTTTGATAAATCGATTTGAAGGAGAGGACATATGAACCAGCGAGAACTGAAAAAGAGCATTCAGGATGATCCAAACCTGACCAATTCAGAAAAAGCGCAGAAACTGAATGCATTGCGTGCGCCGTATGTTGCGATGAGCGACGAAGAACTTTTGCAGCTCGTGCGAGACTTCACAAAGGAAAACGGCAGAGAGCCAATGCAGAAGGATGTTCTATATGACCGGGAATTGAAGGCACGCTTCGGACCGTGGCCGCGTATGCTGGAGCGAGCAGGAACAAGACCTGTGGGCAAGCATTATTTGGAGAAGAAAGAAAAGCGCAAGGCAAAGCGAGTCCAGCAACGAGAATACCGCAGGCAAAAGCGGGAGCAGGAGAGCGGCGGACTTACACAGGGGCAGTAAGCGGGCAGCGTCCACTACACAGAAAACAGTGTTTACATAGATCATCGCAAGCGGCACTTTGCAGAGACAGGAAGCCGCAAGGCGAAATACAGAAAAAGGAGAAGGAATACATATGAACACACAAGTAAGTTATTTCAAAAAAGCACTCGTCGTTCTCATGGCGGTCATCATGGTATTTACTTATATGCCGAGCATGGCGTGGGCGGCTGACGGTAACGGCGACGAAACTGCGGAAACGCCGAAAAGCTGTCTGGTGTTTACGACGGATTTGGACGGTTCAGCGGTGCATTTTTGCCCGAATAGCAACACGAATTCGGCACAAAGCTATCAGGAAGTAATTGAGGTAGAAGTCACTCAGTATTATGATGCAGAGGGTAATTTGAAAGAACTGCCGGAAAGTGCCACTGTTGCGTATCAGTGGTACCAAAATGGTAAAAAATGGATGAATGTTTCGAAAAAACCATGGCAGTCTGCGATTATGCTATGGGAAAAAGGAAACGCCGAAGCAACCTATTATGCAACGGCTTCCGCAACGATTGACGGGGTCGAATATACCGGGACCAGTAAGACGCTTTTGGCAAAACTCGGTATTCCACCGATACAGGCAAGTATCACAGTCAACCAAAAAGGAGTCTTGGCATCCACGAAAGACGGTGAGGCAGCGTTTAATCTGCCGCTGACGGTTGTAGATCTAGATGGGGATGACAAGTTTAGTCTGGATGAGGCGTTGAAAGCTGCACATAAAGCGTACAAAACGGAGGCGGATTATGAAGCCGCACAGTCCGGTGCATATTTTACTGTCAGCAAGTTTTGGGGAGAGGCAACCTCAAATTTACTCTTCCTTATCAACGAGACAGCGAGAAGCAGCAGCGTGAACGAAACCTATCTGGAAGCAAACGATCAGATCTATGCTTCCATCAATAAGGATGACAAGTATTATTCCGACGTTTACTGTAAATTCGATATAACTGAAAAAACCGTTTTGCCAAGGGAAGCGTTTACACTAACTCTGACCGACGGCAGCGGCAAGGCTTTGAGCGGTGTGCAGATCGGAACATGGGAAAACGGAAGTTTTCAGGTACTGGAGGGAAAGAAAACCGATGAAAACGGCAGCGTAAGCTTAGCATTTCCGATAGGCGAATATCTGGTAACTGCACAGGGTACTTCCAAAGGTACGGTACAGGATTGGAGCAGCGGCTCAGCCGTTGATGTCAGTGATTTTGACCGTCCACTGATGGCACCAGCTTGTACAATTATTTCTGCAATGCCAAACGGAAATGCTGGGGAGAATGGCGGAAGCAATGCGAAGTGGAGTTTTGATCTTGATACAAAAGTTTTGACCATCAAAGGAGCGGGGGCGACCACAAGCTTATCAAGTAAGCCATGGAAGGCTTATGTCGAAGAAATTGAGAAAGTAGTTATTGAGGAAGGAATCACTGAGCTTAATACATCTTTCGGGGATTGTCCAAAACTGGAGTGCGTAAGCTTTCCGAAAAGCTTAGAACGAGTTAGTGGAAATTTCAATGGCTGCAGCGCGTTAAAAGCGATACAGTTTGATAGTGAATGCAAGACGAAGATTCTTTCTGCGGCATTTGCAAATTGCACGGCTTTAAAAGAAGTCACCCTGCCAGCAGGGACAACTTGCGAAAGCGCTGTTTTCGCAGGATGTACCGGACTGAAGAAAGCAACGATTGGCGCTACCCGCTACGCCGGAACATTCGCAGGCTGCTCTTCGCTGGAGGAAGTTATCTATCAGGAGGGCGTCACCTCATTCGGAAAGTCGACTTTCTGTAAAACCGGAACTTACCAAGACTGTACCTCTTTAAAAAAAGTATACATTCCATCTACATTGACAGAGTGGGGAGAAACACCGTTCCCAGACGAAATTGTAAAAAGGATTGAATTCTCTGGACCGGGTAAAGAAAACTTCAGCTTTGAAAAAGACGGTTCCATTTACAATAAGGATAAGACGGTGCTGTATTATGTGTCGCCGTCCACTAAGACCATTGTTATTCCGGCTTCGGTTACAACGCTGAATCCAAGCGCTTTTGCAGGCTTCACAAAGCTGACGAAAGTAACCTTTGAAGAAGGAAGCAAGCTTACGGCAATTTCGGCAAGCTGCTTTGCAAATTGTACGGCACTGAAAGAAATTACTCTGCCGGACACAGTGGAAAGTATCGGGTATAATGCATTTTTCGGCTGCACCGCATTACAAAAAATCAAATTATCAAGCAGCTTGAAGTCAATTGGAAGTTCTGCATTTTCCTCCTGCAGCGCACTCGAAAGCATTGATCTCCCGAACGGACTGCAGGAAATTGCATGGTATGCTTTTCAGGACTGTGAAAAGCTGAAGGAACTGAAACTGCCGGAGACTTTAACCAATCTCGGTGCGAAGGCAATCGAAGGAACTTCAATCGAAGAAATCATTCTTCCATCAAGCATTACTAAGCTGAATGAAAATCAGTTTGCAAGCTGCCGATCCTTAAAGCACATTGAGGTGCAGGGGAATGTCATAAGTATTCCAGATGGTGCATTTCGACCTTGTGCTTCACTGGAAACCTTGATCTTGCCAAAGACGGTAAGAAGTGCGACTACAACTAGCTTTTATGATAATTATATCATTTATTACGGTGGAACCTCGATGCAGTACCTTCAGATGCAGCCTTACAATATCGGCGGGATCATCTGTAACTATGTCGCACCGAAGACAGAGGAAGGC
>CABQMM010000232.1 GCA_902465215.1 uncultured Bacillota bacterium | reverse complement strand
GGAAGCTCGCTCGGCGGCACTTTTCGGCTGATACGTGCAAAGCAGCATGGGCAAAATCTCATGCGGGAGAACTATGTACGGAAACAGGATATAGGCGATAGATGCGGACTGCCAAAGAGACGGCAGTCTTTTTTTGTATCTTTTCATCCTTTTCGGGCGGTGTCGCATCAGGAAGGCATCGCCCATGGGGGTTCAGATAAAAAAATGTGTATAAGAGAGGGAAACATGAAGCAAGCACAGCAGCAGGAAATAAAACGCAAAATTAAGGAAAATCCGGAAATGACGGAAGGCGAAAAAGGAAGGGAATTAAAACGGCTGAGCGAGCCATATAAGAAAATGAGCGATGAGGAATTGCTGCAGCTTGTGCGGGACTTCGTCCGGGAATGCGGCAGAGAGCCTATGCGAAAAGACGTGCTGTATGATCGGGAACTGAAATACCGGTTCGGCCCATGGACGCGTATGCTTGAAAAAGCGGGAACCAGACCGGTCGCGGAACACTATTTAGAGAGAAAGAAACGGCGGCGTGAAAAACGTGCGCGTCATAAGGAATACCGCAGGCAGCTTCGCGAGCAGCAGGCGGCAGAAGCCGCGAGGCTTGCGGAGACAGCGGAAACAGAATGAATGTACAGCAGAGGAACGGCAGCTTTTTGGAACAAGCTTAAAAAAGAAACCATTCTCTGCTTGCAGATACGGCAGGCAGTTGCCGAAAAATAATCACAAACAGATAGGTGCGTTTCGAGTTACTTGTACTGCCATGAGTAGTGAGAAATGCCGAGGGATTTTATTCAGGAGGTAACAACATGAATAAAAGAACACTGAAAAAGGGACTTGCCATAGTCCTCGCACTGGTGATGGTATTCGCCATGACTGCGACAGCGTTCGCAGACACGAACGACAACATTACGGTTACAGTAAAATTTGACACAAGAAGCTATGACCTGAATAGTGTTGTAATGAAAAAGAAAGACAACACGAACTTCGGGACATCTCCGGTTGTTACGCTGACCGATGTTTCGGTACCGAGCGGAAGCACAGTACAGTATGTGCTTGAACAGGTAGCTGCAGCGAACAATCTGGAGTTAAGAAGCAAGGTTGCACCTGACATCGACTCGACGAAGCCTGATCATACGGCATTTACAAGCATCGCAAAGGTCGGGGAATATTATATTGATAACTCCACAAATCCAAGCATTAAACCTGCATTCTTAACTACAAATGTTCCGACAACGGTTGACACCAGAGGATACTATTATGATTCCGGTTGGATGTACACGGTTCGTCCGCAAAATTCAAATGAATACTATTTCACTAATAGGTATATGGATCAGGTGGAAGTTACCAATGGAATGACTATTACATTCCGCTTTTCCGTAACAGGGTGCAAAGATCTGAACACAGGAAATTATACCACAGAAGATACGAGTCCGGACATGGATATGTGGATTCTTTATGATCAAATTGCGGCATTGGATCCGAACGATGGTTTCGGCGCATTATCATATACAACAGGAACCATTACAACAGGGGCAAATGTTGCGCAGAACACAACTGGATTGACGGCATATTATTTTTCGCATAACGGATTAACAAGCGAAGCAGATGAACAGTT
Organism: uncultured Bacillota bacterium; assembly: GCA_902465215.1. Classification (GTDB taxonomy): domain Bacteria; phylum Bacillota; class Clostridia; order Peptostreptococcales; family Anaerovoracaceae; genus CAG-238. The sequence goes on along the minus strand of CABQMM010000232.1, from coordinate 1,742 downwards.
AATCCCTTGGCTGCAGGCAATTTTAGCGTCTTTGGAAGCATAGCGTGTTTGGGTGTGAGGTTTACCTCACACCCAATGTTTGCATTCAAGCAAAAAGAAAGGAGGCGTTTACCGAAATGCGAACAAGTGTGAGAAGCAGGAATCGTTTGCTGACTTTGCTCTTAGCTTTTGCTATGGTATTTACCGGCATGGGCATCGGAAGCTGGGGTGTGGATAAGGCAGTTGCCTTGACAAGTCAAGATGTTGTATTTCTATCTGCACCAAACGAAAATAGCCCAAGATATCAAATAGAACCCATAGCTGAACAAGAAAAAACTTATAATGTGTGGATTCCAGACAGTAAAAATCAACTGGCGTTCCTTAATATTGAGAATTTTACGAACAAGGACACAGTAAAATATCAAGTTGGCACAGCAACGGCGAAATCTTTTAATAATGCGAAAATCGCTTCCAATATGATAATCAAACCGGTAGGTAAGGCTGTGACGGTAACTTTAAATGGAGAGGCATATACATACAATCTTAAAAATAGCGCTGCATTAAGCGAACTTTCTGTACAAGGCAAGGAAATCACGCCGGCCTATGGGTGGAGTGAAAAAGACTATACCGTTGCAGTTTCATCAAAGACAGAAAGAATACAGGTAAATGTCAAGACAAAAAGTACCGCTGACACTCGCAAGATTACTGTAAACAATCAAGAAGTTGCACTTACAAAAGTCAACGACAGCAGCAGCGGAAACATAGAGGTGGATTTATCCCAGCTCACATGGGGAGAGGATAATACGGCAACGATTCCGGTTGTGGTTTCCGACACGGCCTTGGGAAAAGGAAGCGAATACACGCTGGCGGTTCAATGCAATCCGAGCGTAAAAATTGTTTCACAGAGCGATACGACCGATAAGGAATACTATGATAACGAAACGAAGCCGACTGCAATGAGTGTTTCTGCTTCAGCGCCGACAGAAATAAGCTATCAGTGGTACGCAGCTAAAACATCTGACTTATCAGATGGGGTGATAATAAACGGTGCGACAGAAGCAAACTATACGCCTGCGATCACAAGCGGACTGACTGCATCGGAAGAAACCTATTACTACTGCGAAGTGAAAAATACGGTAGACGGACAGGACTATGCAGCGAAAAGCAACGCATGGAAGGTGACCGTAAAACCGGGGATCTATCCAACGGTAACGCTGACGACCGCAGGAGGTGAAGCAATTCCGACTGAAGGCTACTCTGTAGACGCGGGAGAAACAGTACCGACTCTGAAAGCAAATGTAACACTGCCTACGGGATATAGCGCGGAAAATGGAGAGATCACATATTCATGGAGTGATAGGGAAGACCCTCACGGAGGACGAGTAGGGGATACGCAGACATATACGCCGTCTACAAAATGGGATAGCGTGCATAACTATTATTGCAGAGCAACCTACAAGTATGACGGAAAAGAGTTCACATCGGACAGTGCAAGCGTGAAAGTTTCCGTATATGGATATACGCAGGACACTTTTAGTTATAGAGCAGGACAGTATGGCTATTCAGATTCCGAAATTAAGGTCGGGCAAGCAGCCAAAATGAGTGTGAATATAACACCACCATCGCTGAAAGGAGAGTTGTACTATCAATGGCAGCATAGTACGGACGGCAAAGCATATGAGCCGATGCATGAACTGACACAAAGCGTAACTGGAATTACTATGCAATATAATAATATAAAACTTGATACGCCGATCAAAGAT
>CABQMM010000231.1 GCA_902465215.1 uncultured Bacillota bacterium | reverse complement strand
TTTCCCGACCGGAATAATAAAGCGGCGGCAATCCCATTTGCAGGGAATTATAGTATTCCTCCGGATCATATGCGAAATACTCCTCAAGCGATCCGATGCCGTTGAATCCATATCCGTTTAAGTCCAGAATATATCCGGACAAAAGCCTTGCACATCTGCCGTTTCCGTCCTCAAAAGGATGTATCGTAACAAGCTGATAATGCACGATTGCGGCTGCAATCAGCGGATGATCATCTGTTGTGTTCACATATTGCACCAGCTCATTCAACAAATTCGGTACATCTGTATATTCTGGTGGAATGTACTCTGCCACTCCGCTTTCTGCATCGTATACCGCAAACAAAACGCCGGGCGGCATAGCCCCTCGCAGTCCGATTTTTTCTTTCGATGCACCCTTCTCCACTAATTCCTGCACTCTTAAAATCAAATTAATTGAGAACGGCTCCTTTTCTCTGCATTTTCTCTCCAAATACTCCATTGCCATGAAGTAGTTTCGGATTTCCTGCTCCGGTCTTAGGAAATGTCTGTGCTCGTCCTTTTCAATTGCCTCGTCTGCCTGCTTTTCCGTCAAAGGATTTCCTTCAATCCTGTTTGATGCATATGAGCTTTTTTTCTTGGAATTTTTTCGCAGCCTGTTTGCAGTTGCTTGCGGCAGTTTCGCTTCGTTAATTGAAAAGCGATTTTCGTCAATTGCTGAAATTCTGTTTAGTATTTCATTTGAAAGTGAAACTTTAATCATTTTGCCTCCACCCCTTCTTATCCTATATTTATATTTTACAAAACAAATTTAAAAAATTCCACTATTTTTTCACTATTATTTCACTATTTTGCTTGACAAACTCGATATTCGAGATATAATAAAAGCAAAGTTAATCTCGATATTCGAGAAACGCGATAATATTACTGAGGGAGGTGCAGGAAAATGCCGCGCGAAAAATTTAAAACGCTTACGGAGCAGATGTTCTACGTTCTCCTGTGTCTTTGTGAGGAGCGCTGCGGAATTGAAATTTTGGAAGCCGTTCGGATGATGACAGACGATCGGGTAAAGGTCGGCTCCGGCACGCTTTATGACCTTCTTGAGCAATTCGCAGCAGAAGGCATTATACGCGAAACCAAGATGGAAGGACGCAGGCGCAGCTACTTGATTACAGAAAAAGGCAGACGCATGCTTGCGGACGAATATCGCAGACTTCAGCTTCAGGCAGCGGATTTTGAAAAGGTATTTGATAAGGGGGTACTTTAAATGTTCGGAAATGACAGCAGTAAGAATACGAAATGGGGCTTTGCGTTTATAACGCTGTACAACCGGGATGCAATCGAAAAGAAAATCAAAAAGATGGCGGCGCGCGGCTGGCTCATCGAGGAAATGCAGAATTCGATTATATGGAGTTACCGCAGAATTAAGCCTGTTGATCTTAACTTCGCTCTGGTTTATTCACGTTTGAATTTTGAAAACGATTCCGCCTCGAAGGAAAAGCGAGAGGAAAGAGACGAGCTCTATGCGTCCGACGGCTGGCATCCGGCCGCCGACTGGGATACTCTGCGTGTTTATTACAACGAACAGCCGGATCCGGTCCCGATTGAAACAGAACCCATTGTTCAGGTCGAAAGTATCTATGATGCAATGAAACACTTATGGAAATATTACATTTTTTCACTTGTTTATTCTGTTTATATGCTGGTTAGGATAATCCTCCAGTGCATCAATGGTCCTCTTGCGTGGCAATATTTATTCATGGTTTGCTGGATTTTTGCAGCGGCTACGTGTGCCTTGTCAATTGCAGCCGATGTCCGCTGGCATAAAAAAGCACTCCGGGCGGCGGAGCAGGGACTCCTTTTACCGCTGAAGCGCTCAAACATTCCGTGTATAATTTTAGCTATTCTACTGGTTTTACTCGTGCTGTCCCTCTTCCTGTAGGGAGGCACGATTTTCTTTTTTCTCGCGAATTGCGGTAACGATGCTGTAGAGAAGCACCCCTGTCCAAATAAAGCCAAACAGAATATACTCATTCTTTCCCATCGTCTCACCCGTCAGATAACTGCAGACGATACCGAGAGTCGGCGATAAATACTGTAAAAATCCCATAATCGTCATTGGAAGCCGTTTCACACAGCTCGCATCGGCATCACGGTCACAATTCCTGCGCCAATCAGGAAAAACTGCACCCCAAAATCCACCGACGCCATTCCGTTTTCGCCCATGCGGAAAACCGCAATGTACACCAGACAAACCGGAGCGGCAAGAATCATCATAATGCTCGTGCACAGCGGCGAGTCCTCTTCCACGCCTTTCATAAATGCCGCATACGCCGCAAAGGAAAACATCAACGCGATCGTAACGAGTGGAGAATTTCCGAAACCATCTCCCGCAAAAAACACGCCCGCGATAATAATCAGCGTTGCAGCCAGCATCTGCCATGTCATCTTTTCCCGATAGAAAATCACGCCGAAGTAGCATACCGCAAGCGGCGCTATGTAATATGCCATGCTGGTATCAAGAATATGCCCGTTCATAACCGCCCACATATACACGCCCCAGTCCATAAAATTAAATACGGCCGCTGGTATCAGATGTTTCAGCATCAAGTCCTTTTTCTTAAAGGTTTCTATGATTTCTCTGCCTCTTCCCTGCAAAAGCACGATACTCGTTACGAAAATACCTGCCCAAAGGATTCTGGATGTCAGCAAAAACATTGCGTCGGTGTCCGATTTGATTGCGTAGTAGAGCGGCTGAAACCCCCATACTACATAGCATATAATTGTAAGCAGATAATCCTTTTGTTTTGCTTTTTCCATCTCACAGTTCCTTTATTTCCATAACTTATCCGGGTATTCCCCCTTATCCTTCATGGACTGCAGGGCGGAAACCACGCTCTCTTTATCTTCCTTATATGTTACTCCGTACCATCTATCCTGCGATTTTAAGACCTTGACCTCCGCTTTTCCTTCGCGAATCAGGCGGTCCGCAACGCTCGGCAGAAAATATTCGCCCTTCATTGGATTTTCTGCAAGGATTTTATCAAGCGCAGCAGGAAAACCCGCTTCCATTTCCTTCATCATCGAAGGCGTGAAGCCCCAGAAGTTCATGGATACCGTCGTGCCTCGCGGAAGCTCTGTTTTGCTTTCGCTGTCGCCCTCCGTATAAACGATTTTCTCGTTTTCCCACTGAATTTTCGTGCGCTCGGTTATTTCTGTCAGCAGCCCCTCTGCAGAGGTTTTGCATACGCCGCGTGAGACAAAACCGTTTTCCGTCAATGTGTTTTCAATCTGATAGCCGACCATGCAGTACTGATACTTCTCGCCGTCTTCCGCATTCTCCAAGAAATTATAAATGCTCTGAAAAGCCCCCGGTCCGTAGTAGTCGTCTGCATTG
>CABQMM010000230.1 GCA_902465215.1 uncultured Bacillota bacterium | reverse complement strand
AAGAAAGAAATAGGTGAAATTATGAAGACCAGATTATTCTGTACGAAGAAAGTTGCTTCTGCTATCTTATTTGTAATGATGCTGATTGCGACAACATCAATGTCTTATGGCAGCGAATATGATTTAAACAATGAATATCGAACTCCGGAACAAATTAAATCATTTTTAAATTCGCATCCGGTCGATAACAACGCATTCAATGATTCCTATGTTTTCTCTTATCAGAAAACTCCACTACTCGCTTCTTCTTATGAGCCCGGAGCGCTTTCTAAAAAATCACTTACTTCTCCTCTCCATTTGATTGAGAATATTCGTTATATTGCCGGCATTCCTGCCGATCTCAAACTTTCCGATGAATATACAAGCATGGCTCAGAGCGCTTCTTTAGTAAGCTATGCAAACGATTCCATTTCTCATACGCCAAAATTTCCTACTCGTATGTCAAATAAAATAGCAAAATCAGGCATCCGCGCCTGCGGCGAATCCAATCTCGCATGGGACTCCTGGCAAAATGTCAGCATAGAATACTCCATTCTGAATATCTGGATGAAAGATGACAGCGCTTCCAATATAAAGGCACTCGGCCATCGTCGCTGGATTTTATCCCCTGAAATGAAAAGAACCGGCTTTGGTGCTGTATCCGGTTCTCGTGGTACTTATAATACTATGTATGTTTTCGATTTTGGCAGAAAGGTCAAGACAAATTATCAGATTGCATGGCCTGCTCAGCACACTCCAACCTCTTATTTCCCTGAAGAAACTCCTTGGAGCCTTTCTCTTGGCAAAATTTTAAATGAACAGAAAATAAAAGTGACTCTTACACGACTCTCGGACGGCAAGGTCTGGAATTTCTCTAAGAAAAACTCCGATGGTAAATTTTATGTAAACAATGATGCTTATGGTCAAAAAGGCTGTATCATTTTCCAGCCTAGTAATTTGCATGCCTGCCACAGCGGGGATGTATTCCGCGTTGAAGTAACAGGCGCAGGAAAAACCATCCGCTACAATGTAAACTTCTTCAATGAAAAGGCTTAGTTTGTGTACCAACGCTTTTTCAGGAATATGTATGAAACCGGAACTCCGTACATGTAGACCGCATACGGCAGACAAGCTGCACTAACGCCAAAGAACGAAAGCGGTACCGAACATCCTATGCACCACGGCACCAGACAGGCGATTAAAATTACGGTATTTTCCATGTCGATTGCCATCTCTTCTTTGCTTCCGCCGCACTCTAAATAAGGTTTTCTAAGCAGATCCGCACAAATCAGCGTCGCAATTGTCTGATTGCAGAAAATGGCCGAAGAAAGAAGGCTCAGCACAGTCATAACCGCATAACGTCCGAAACGGCTGCACATTTGGTTCAGTTTATCCTGTAAATCATCCAGCATTCCTGTACCGCTAAAGATACCGGAATACGCGCTGGAAATAATTAAAATCACGATAATTTCCAGCATTGAAGCTAATCCGCCGCCGTTTAGGATCGCGCCAAGACCGTCTGAATCCGCGTGATAGCCCATGATGCAAATCTTCAAAACCTTCAAAAGCGGCACGCCCTGAAGCAGAGAAGCGACCGCTATGCCGCTGACAATGCTGATACCCATGGAGATAATCACGCCTACCTTTAAAAGTGGAAGCAGCAGCATAAATACCGCCGGAACAAACGCCCACGGTGATAGAATAAACTCTCTTTCAAAAGCGGAAACAAGTTCTGCGTCCACATGGCTGATCGGATTCATGAATGAAAGCAGCGCATATACAGCCAAGGTTATCACAAACGGTACGATTGCAACTCGCATCATCTGCTTGACATTGTCATAAATTTTCGTGTCTGTAACTGCCGCTACCATGTTCGCGCTGGAAGAGACCGGAGAACCTCTGTCGCCGAAATAAATGCCGCTCATCAGCACTCCCGCAGTGATTATAGGGTCAACACCTCCGCTCCTTGCCAAAGTCATAAAAATGACTCCTACCGTTCCCGCGACGCCAAAGGAAGTGCCTAAAGCATAACTCAGCAGACAGGAAAGCAGGAAGGCAATGATTAAGAACAGCGAAGGCGTAATTATACGCATTCCGTAATACACGAATACCGTAATTGTTCCGGAAACTCTCCATGCTGCCGTCACGAATCCGATAATACACATAACCTCGATTACAATAAAAGAATCTTTTCCCCCCTCATAGCCCATTTTCGCCAGCGAAGAAAAAGAAAAACCCTTCTTTTTTCCCGCAAGCATGAAAGCAATAAGACCTATGAAAAGTGCCGCAATCATACTGAAATCAAAAATGATTGCCGTAAGCATCGCAGCCATAAAAAAAACAAATGCAATCAGTAACTCCATTTCGCGCCTCGCCCTATATTATAGATTTTTAAATTTTCTTACTGTTTCTTTCACATTCGCCGCTTTGAATACCGCAGAGCCTGCAACCGCGATTTCCACACCCGCCTCAGCAAGCATTTTCGCATTATCGAGTGTAACGCCTCCATCGATTTCAATCGCAAAAGAAAGACCTCTCTCTTTTTTAATTTTTGCAAGTTCTCTGACCTTTGAAACGCTTTGCGAAATAAACTTCTGCCCTCCGAATCCCGGATTTACCGACATAATCAGCACTAAATCCACATCCTCAAGAATGCAGGAAAGAGTATCGACCGGGGTTGCCGGGTTAATCGATACACCTGCTTTGATTCCCTGCGACTTGATATTCTGAATCGTCCGATGCAGATGCCTGCAGGCCTCCTGGTGCACCGTTATGTACTCTGTCTGCGGCGTAACAAAATCCGCAATATAATGGTCAGGATTTTCAATCATCAGATGTACATCATACGGAACCATCGTCTTTCCGTTCAGACACTTCATAACCGGAGCGCCGAAGCTGATATTCGGCACGAAATGTCCGTCCATAACATCTACATGAATATAGTCTGCGCCGCCTGCTTCAATTTTTTTAACATCTTCAAGCAGATTGGCGAAATCCGCTGATAGAATCGATGGTGCCAGTTTCATTTTTTCCTCCGTTTTGTCCGTATTTTTTGTTGACGGACAATGCCGCCAACACTTTAATATCTTTTCTTGCTGCGAATTTCTTCTATGTTTGAAACATAGGAATCATAGCGCATTTTATGAATTTTGCCGTTTTTTACGGCTTCTCGAACCATGCAGTCCGGCTCTTTGATGTGGCGGCAGTTATCATATCTGCAGTTTCCGGAATATCGCTCAATATCCGGATAATACATCCACAGATTCTCTTCGTCCGCTTTTAGGATTTCAAAGGAAGTAAAGCCCGGCGTGTCGAAGAGCTTTCCTCCGCCCTCCACATCGAATATTTCGACATGGCGCGTCGTATGTTTTCCACGCTGCGTTTTCGTGCTGACCGCGCCGGTCTCCATATTGGCGTGC
>CABQMM010000229.1 GCA_902465215.1 uncultured Bacillota bacterium | reverse complement strand
CCGGCTCCGCCTCCGCGGCTTCTGCCTCCGCCCCCGTGTCCGCTTCCTGAGGATGGACGGCTTCCGCTGCCAAACGATGAGCGGCTGCTGCCGGATGAGGGGCGTCTTGGTGCGGGCGGCCTGCTTCCGCTTGAAGTGCTCTTACGATGTCCCGTGCTTGGCGGAATAATAACAGTGCCGCCTCCGCCGCTTGGTCTGCGTTTTCTGCGTGTTCCGCCGCTTCCGTAGCCTCCGCCTGAGCCTCCGCTGAATGAGCTGATAATGATCAGAATTACAATGATTACGATAACTGCAATCACGATTTTGACAAGAATGCCAAAGATTTTGCCGCCGTCAAACGAAAAGTCCGCGTCATCATAGTCATTCGAAACAGTTCCACCGTAATATTCGTACACGGTATCGTAAAGTACGTCAAAGGTTTTTAATACTCCCGCGTTGTAGTTTTCATCTGCGAAGTCCTCCTCTAAATTATCGTAGAGGATGTCGTCAATATCGCCACTTGTGAGAACATTTTCGAGCCCTTTGCCCTGCATGCACCAGTAGTTTTCCTCACCGATTACAAGCAGAAGCAGAACCCCGTTATTCTCGTCCTCATCGCCGATTCCCCAGTCGTTGAAAAGCTTATAGGCATAATCCTCGATGTCCATGCCGTCGAGGAAATAGGTCGTAACCACGACAATCTGCGCGCCGCAGAAATTTTCAAGTATACCGTTCTGCTCAATTATGTAATCCTCTGTATCCGTGTTCAGCACATTTGCAAAATCCGCCGCATAAAACGGATCCGGAGCATCCTGAATGCCTGCAAACGCGCTTCCGCAGCCAAAGATTAATATTAAAACCGCAATCAGCAAAACTGCTGTCAGTCTTTTTTTCATCTGTTTCTACCTCTCTGTTGCATCTGTTTCTATCACTTCTCCTGCTGCCGTTATCTCGTGATTGCCGCCGTCTTCGCAGGCGTCAGTCCCGCAATCAAATTCGCCGGAAAATGCATCAATATTGCATTATAATCCGCGGCATATTTATAATACGGGTCGTGGCTGATCGTGTCATTGCGCGAGTTGAAGTCCGCATAAAGCCTTTGGCGATATTTCTCGTCATTAGCCGAAAGCACCTTATCGTCCAGTACCTGATAAAGCGCTGCCATCGCCGCGTCCATCTGAGAATTTGCCGCAAACAAAGCGCGGATATCGCCTTCTGCCTGCGTATAATCGTTGAGCGATGCGGATGCCGATTCCAATGCGCTGTCACCCTTCGCGAGATATTTCTTCGCAACGGTCTGCATATTTGTAAGGGAACTTGCTCGCTCTGCCATGTCGTTTGCCACACAGATGCCGTCCCCGTCTTCACCGAGGAAAAAGACATTCTCCGCCTTCTGATACTGTCCCGCAAGATCCTTGTAGCCGCCGAGCAGAAAACCGCCGACAATCAAAACAGCCATCAGAATAATGCAGACAGCCTTATTTTCCAACATTTTCATTCGTCTTATCCTCTGAATTCAAGCATCTTGTCTTTCAGCTGGTTTTCGATGTTCAGAAGTTCCACTTCCGCTGCTTTGCGCTTCTGTCTTCCTTCGTTCTGGATTCTTACAACTTCGTCCAAAGTATCGATGAGCATCTGATTTGTGTGCTGAAGCGTTTCAACATCTACGATTCCGCGTTCGGATTCCTCAGCAATTCCAACGGTTGTATCCTTAAGAAGTTTTGCATTCTTTTTCAGCAGTTCGTTTGTCGTATCGGAAACTGCCTGCTGTGCCTTCATTGCCTGTTCGCTGTGTGCAAGGCCAAGAGCAAGCACCATCTGGCTCTTCCAGAGCGGAATCGTGTTGAGGATTGCGGTCTGGATTTTTTCGACCATCATCGTGTCGTTGTTCTGAATGAGTCTGATCTGCGGCCCCATCTGCAGGGAAACGGTTCTTGTCAGGTCGAGGTCATGCAGTTTCTTTTCAAATCTGTTTGCAAGGTTGGAAAGGTCGTTCGCTGCCTGTGCGTCCTCCATTGTGCCTGTTTCAGCCGCTTTTGCCTTCAGTGCCGGGATTGTTACATTCTGTACTTCTTCGAGTTTTTTCTTGCCGGCTACGATGTATAAGGAAAGCTGCTTGAAGTTTGTCATGTTTGCCTTGAACATTTCGTCGAGGACTGCGATGTCCTTTGTCAGCGTAATCTGATGTCCTTCAAGGATGTCTACAACCTTTTCGACATTCACTTCCACCTTGTCGTACTTTGCCTTGAGCTGTGCGATGCCCGTTCCCGCTTTTTTGAAAAGGCCAAGAAAACCTTTTTTCTGCTCATTCGGGTCAAATCCTTTGAGTTCCACAACCAAGTCGCTGAGCGTTTCGCCTACGCTTCCGAGATCTTTGGCTCTTACTTTTTCGAGTGCCATATCTGAGAACTGCGTAATCTTCGCTTGTGCATCCGCGCCGTACTGCAGGATATGATTGGAATTGCTGATATCGATCTTTGCCGCAAAATCTTCAACTGCCTTCTTCTCTGCGTCGGTAAGCTGAATTTTATCTTCGATGTTCACTTCTTTGATTGTTTCCGGTTTTTCAGCCGCTTCTGCAAGCATCTGATCCATCGGTGTCATGTCTTCTCCCGGCAGAATCAGGACAGGCATTTCAGCTTCCTTCGTTTCTACAGTGGTTTCCATTGTTTTCATTTCGTCAGTCATTTTCGTTTCCTCCATTTGTTTCTTTTAATATATCGTCAAAATTCATCTTATTCGTGCTTCCTGCATCCTTGTTCATAAGCTGCTGCAGTACCGCAATGTCGGTTTCGATGCTCAGCCTGTCATCCTCGAACATGTCGTCCAGATACTGCTTGAGACTTGTCTCAACTTTTTCAAGCCCGCTCTCGATACTTGTCATCGTTTCCGAAATGTTTCCGCCTTCGACACCCTGCTCCGAAAGATTGATATAGTTACGCACCAGCTCGATAATCATAGGCACATAATGCACCGCAACTTTTCGGATTTTGTTTCTGTCTCTTGGGTTCTTCTCGAGATTATCAGCAAGTCTTTCAAGAGTGTCCGCCATGTTTCCTGCAATACTTGCAACTTTCGGATTTTGAATCTGCGGCTTAAGTCTGCGAAGCTCATCCCGTCCTGCATCCAGATTCTTTGAAAGCTCTTCCGCACGCTCGCGAATCGGGCTGACTTCCGGCATTGCCGCAACCTGTTTCTTGCGCATGGCAAGCATTGCAATGCAAGTAATTACCGCAGCCGCAGCAGCCATCAGCAGTGCCCACATGCGATACATCAGCAGAATCATCGCCAGTATAAAGAACGCGCCACCGCATGTCAGGTACGGGAGCCCTGCCGGCATCGGTTTTTTAATTTCTTTCTGTGTTTCCATTTATCACTATAATCCTTTCCCTTGCCCCGCGGCATTTTTTCTATTTTACGTAT
>CABQMM010000228.1 GCA_902465215.1 uncultured Bacillota bacterium | reverse complement strand
CCCGCCCCTCACTGCTATTGTTAGAGTCGATTTATACGATTGATAAGACGCGGCTTGGGCAGTACATCGGACACCTGCAGCTTGAGAAAATTTTGCAGATGGATCGTGCGGCGGCAATCAGTATTGGGCTGCTGCCCACAAATTAGAAAAGTCAAGTGTGCGAATGAAAAAATCGCAGAATAGACGAAAGCAAATTTTCTCTGTATGATAGGCATACAGTCCCACCGGAAAGGAGGTGGCTGCAATAGAGACTCTATATAATGAAAAACAAGTTTATGATGCTGAAGATATTCAGAAGCTGCTCGGAATCGGGAGAAGTACCGCTTACGCATATTTGAATGAGGTCTATCAGCGACAAGAACCGTTTCGAGTAATCAAGATTGGAAAGCTTTTAAGGGTACCCAAACAATCTTTTGATGACTGGCTGAATCGAATCAGTTAAGGAAGGTGTCAAAATGAAAAAAGAAAATCCACAAAAAAGCAAATCATTCTTTGAAAACAATTCATGGTATCATCGTACCAAAGTACTGCAAGAGGATGGTACAACCAAATACGGGAAGAAAGGGGGCTTTGCCACAAGCAAAGAGGCCGATGCCAGCTATGATGCTTACGAAGCAGAGTTTAAGAAAGCCTGCCGTAAGTACGAGCTGGAACACAAAGTTAATACAGAAATCATGCTCAGAGATTATTTGATTTACTGGTTTGAAGATGTGTTTTCACAGCGCGTGGAGCCGACCACACACATGGTTGGAGCCTATGTCCTTTATGACTGGATACTGCCGCAGATAGAATACGACATGAAAGTAAAGTATGTGAATACGGAGTATTTGGACAGTCTGCTGGAAAAGGTGGCAAAATGCAGCAAATCGGCAGGAAATAAGGGACGCGAGTTATTAAACATTGCATTTCGGGAAGCCGTTATTGAGGGTTATATCAAGCATAATCCGGTACCCGGCACGAAACCATATAAGCGACCGAAACCAAGTGTAACCATACTAAATAAAGATAAAATCAAAGTATTCCTTAAGGCTGCTTCACAGAATAACTGGTATCTTGAGATTTTACTGGGATTGTTCTGCGGTCTGCGAAAAGGGGAAATCTCCGGATTGAAGTTCAGCGATTTTGACTTCGAGAAAAACACTGTTTTTGTTCAGCGTCAAGTTACTCTGAATACGAAAGGTAAGAGAGGGAGCAGCCATATTGAAGAATACAGAATGGTAGAAGGCGACCCAAAGACACAGAACAGTTTTCGTATTTTGCGTGTACCGGATATCGTCATGACAGAAGTAAAAAAGAGAAAAATTATCGTAGAAGCCAATAAGGTGCGCTATGGCGAGCAGTACCAAGACAATGACTATATCTGCTGTCAGCCAAACGGGTGCCTCCATACGGCAACCTCTTTTAACAATGCGCTGACAAAGCTGTGTGGGCGAAATGCCTTGCCTCATGTTACCGTGCATGGACTTCGACATATGTACGCAACGATTTTGCTTGAAATGGAAGTGCCTTTAGTCAAAATTTCCGCCTTGTTGGGACATAGCTCGGTACATACCACCTTCGAGTATTACTGTGATGTGATGGACGAAAACGAGAATATCTTAGCTTTTATGAACAATGCGTTTGTTCCGGTCTGTGCATAAGGGGGTACGAGAATGAAACTTGATTTGGACTTACAAAGATATGTGGAGTGGGAAGTTTCAAATGTTATGCTGATCAAAGAAAAATTTGGCTATCGAGTTTCTCTCATTTATATGGACGGTTCCAAACGCATCCAGCAGAAATCCGGATTTGCAACGGAAAAAGAAGCCAGTGCGGCACGAGATAAAACCATCGGAGAACTTTATGCCGGGACATATGTGGTTTACGGAAATATACTGGTGCGAGAGTTCTTAGATTTCTGGCTGGAGGAAGACATTAAAAAACGCGTAGGAAGCTACGAAACTTACGCCACCTTTGCAGGCACGATAAAACGACATATCAAACCAATCCTTGGCGGCAAAAAAATAGAAGAGGTAAATCGTGGAGATATTCAAAAGCTATATAATCTGAAAGCGGAATATTCGAAAACGGTCATAAATCTATCTATGCGTTATGCGGTAGACAAGAAAATCATCCCTGAGAACCCGGCGGCCGAGGTTTTGCTTCCGAAGTCAGCTGCAAAGAAAAAATATCATACACGAAACATCGACACGCAAAAGACATTGACGATGGAGCAGATTCAAACCTTATTGGAAGCCAGCAAAGATACGCCGATTCATATGCAAGTACTGCTGAATGTATTGATGGGGCTTCGGCGTGGGGAAATCAACGGTGTGAAGTTCTCTGATGTAGACTATATCAACCGCACGCTGAAAGTACAGCGGCAGTTAGGAAAAAAGATTGGAAGCAGAAAAGAGGATTTTGATCCAAAGACCTTTGGCAAGCAGGAGGTGCGCCTAAAAACTTCCTCAAGCTATCGGGAAATTCCGATACCGGATTATGTATTTGAAGCAATTTTAGAGCAGCGGAAGATTTACGAGCAGCAAAAGCGAAGAAGAAGTACCACATTTCAAGACCTCGGATATATTTGCTGTTCCAGCTATGGCAGACCGCGAAGCAGTTCGTTTCATTGGCAGCATTACAAGAAACTGCTGGCAGACAATAATCTGCCTAATATCCGCTGGCATGACTTGCGAAGTACATTCTGTACATTGCTGCTGAAGAACGATTTCAATCCGAAAGCGGTATCCAAATTGATGGGACATGCGAAAGAATTGATAACAATGGATGTTTACGGTGACAACCGTGGCATCCTTGCGGACTGTGTGGACGAGCTGCAGCCATTTATCGAAGAAGTGCTGCCGAATGAGGAGCAGGATAACACCTTTGTGACAGAAAGTATAGATGTTGTAATCAATGCAAAATCGTACCTATCGTAAAGAAATCGGAATCCGAAACATAATCTATCAAAAAGTATAGCTATAACCGCAAATTGGAAAACCTATGTTCGTTTTTGGCTATACTTTTTTAGTGACCTTTTGTGTTGCCGAGTCCCGTTGGTGTTACTGAGGTTTGCGGTGTTTGGAAAATCAGTTTTAGTGACTTTCATTCGTAAAACGCAAAAAACGGGCAAAAACGGAGAACTTGAAATTTCGGTCTTTTACGAATTTCGGGCTGATACACGAGCTTTTTCGCAGGGTCACTGAGAAAGGAAAACGAGAAATGGAGTTCAAACTACATTCAGACTATACCATGATGGGCGACCAGCCGGAGGCGGTCAGCAGGCTTGCCGCGGGGATCGCGGAAGGCAGGAAATATCAGACTTTGATGGGCGTGACGGGGTCCGGCAAGACCTTCACGATGGCGAATCTGATCCAGCAGGTGCAGAAGCCGACGCTGGTGATTTCCCATAATAAGACGCTGGC
>CABQMM010000227.1 GCA_902465215.1 uncultured Bacillota bacterium | reverse complement strand
CTTGTATATAATAATGGAGTACGAAATCGAGCGATTTCTACATGCGCCATTAGCTCAATTGGATAGAGTCGCGCACTACGAATGCGAAGGTTGGGGGTTCGAGTCCCTCATGGCGCACCAAAGTAAAAACCTTGGAATTTCAACAATTCCAAGGTTTTTTCATAAAAAAGAGGTATAACTAAAGAAGCAACCAAACAGAAGCTATGTTTTAGTGAGGTGTAATGCATGATAATTCTAAATGAAAAAATTGATAAAACAGATTTACAGCACATTGAAAGTATCACGTTTTTTGATGATATGTGCATGGTAAAAGCTGTTGTTGATATTTCGCAGGAATTGGTTGCAGTCAACGCAGAACTTCATGCAGATTTAGAACAATTGCTTTTGGAAAACGGCTCTGCCCAATCAAGTTTGTACGGAATCAATATTTATTACGATACAGGAGAAATCGAGTTCGATTCTCTCATCAATCCTCCGAGAAACAGGGAGGCTGGGTACCCACGGGTAGGCAGGTATGTTGCAGACCCGGCAGCAAGGGAAAAAATTGAGGAGGTCGTTCGAAAATGGATACAGCTGTAAGTCTCTTTACGATGCCGATTGGTGTTCAGATTTCAAATGTTGGCAGTGAAGTACATCGCGCACTTCGGTGGCGCAAAGCAGGAAATCGGCAGCGTGAGATTGCTTTTTGCGAAAAAGCAATTGAGTTTTTAAACATTATGAAACAAGATCCTAAAAATAAGCATCGAATCGGAGAAATCGACGCCTGCATTGAAGAATTAAAAGATTTTTTCCTGGGAGATAATGAATATCATACAACGGAAGAAACGCTGATTCGATATTATGATGCATTTCTTTATCAAGCAGGTTAAATGGGTTATAAGCAGGGACACTCATCGGAAGTGATGATGGGTGTTTTTTTGTACAAAAAATTTTGCAGCAAAATGAAACTTTTTGCCGGGCTACGAGGTATAATAGATGAAATGCATTTCAAAAGGGAGGCCGGCGAAGTTTGAAGGGCGCGGAATTCGAGGCAGCGGCGGAGCGATATGCAGACCGCATCTACGCAGTTGCTTTTAACTATTTTAAAAATCCATATGATGCGGACGACATCGTGCAGGATGTGCTGATGAAGCTGTATCGCAGGGAGATTGGCTTCGAGAGCGAAGCACATCTCAGGCACTGGCTGCTGCGGGTTGCTGTCAACCAATGCAAGAAGATTTCGCTCTCTGCATGGCATCGGCGGAATGTCTCGCTGGAAGATTATCTTTTGAGCATTCAGGCTGTTGCCTGCGCTGAAGACGCAGAGAGCATGCCGGAAGAAGCTGCATGCCGAGGAGAGATTTTGCAGGAAATTTTGGGGCTGCCGAAGAAATATCGGCTGATCATTCACCTCTACTATTATGAGGATTACGACACGAAGGAAATCGCGGGGATTTTAAAAATGAAGGAAGCGACGGTGCGGACCAGACTTGCGCGTGGTCGTAAAATTTTGAAGGAGGTGCTTTCGGATGTATGACGCAAATCGGAACGAAGAAACTAAGCGCGCGGAGCAAAACCTATATCAAACAGCGTTTTCGGGGCTTCATGCTTCTGCAAAGCTCAAAAGGGAGGCTTTTTATATGAAAAACAGCGGAACGAAACGAATTCGGGTTGGCCGCATGGCATTTACCTGTATGCTACTTGCGGCGCTTTTGTGCATGATGTCAGCAATTTCCTATGCGGCAACCGACGGGGAAACGGCAAATCCCGTGACTGCAGTCAAAATTTATATTGACGGGAAGGATGTGTCCGGACAGATGCAGAAACAGGAGGATGGCAGCTATATCTTAAAGTACGGCTCGGAAGAGGAAGGCGAGCGGGCAGAAGTCTGGATTGCCGCAGGTGCAGAGGAGGCGCCGGGCGAAGACGCTGCAGGCGGCTTGGAATTTAATATCTATTCGGAATACGAAGAGGACGACGAATAAAAGTTGACAGACCACACCTGCGGCAGACGCCAAAGGTGTGGTTTTTTATGCGGCTGAGTCCCAAGCAGCCCGGCCGCCGCCGACATTTTTCGACAAATTTCGCCGAAATTCGCCATGAAAGAATTGCCGAAAGGCCGCGTTTGTTATAAACTGATAGCATAGGCTAAACTTTTGAGACAACCGGGAGGACAGAAGAAGTGAAGAAAAAGTTATGCAGGAAGTTAATTGCATTGATGGCGGCGTTTTGCGTTTTGGCGGCGGGCTGCGGTGCGAACGGAATCAGCGGCGTGGGAAGCGCCGGCAGTACAGGCAGCGCAATCGAAGCAGGCGGCGCAGGGGACGGCAGTCAAACGGGTACAGCAGCCGCAGCCGGGGTGGCGTATGCGGCGGAGCAGGGCAGCGCCAAAACATCGACAAGCATTATCAGCGTGAAGCAGGTCAAGTATGAATCGCTGAATATAAAATGGAAGAAAGTCGAAAACATAAAGAAGTATCAGGTTTATCGAGCGGACAAAGCGTCGGGGACTTATAAGAAGATTGCGACCGTAAGCGGCGAAAGCTACAGCGACGCGAAGATAAAGCAAAATAAAACTTACTATTATAAAATAAGGCCAGCTGTGGACGGAGCGGCGCAGAGCGCGAAAAAATCCGGAAAGATTAAGACAACGGTTTCTCTTGCAAAAATTTCAAAGCAGAAAGAAGGCAGCGCCTACACGGAAGTCAACGGCGGCAAGCCGACATTTTCGAGCTTTGAAAAGAAGAGAAGAGATTTTGAGGAGTATGCGGCGCTGGATAAACTCGGAAGGTGTGGGATTACCTATGCCTGCATCGACAAGAGCATGATGCCGACGGAAAAGCGCGGCAGTATCGGGATGATTAAACCGTCGGGCTGGCATACCGTGCGTTACGATGATTTGATTTCCGACAAATATCTATATAACCGCTGCCATTTAATCGGCTATCAGCTCACAGGGCAAAACGCCAATAAGCAGAATCTGGTTACGGGAACGCGATATCTGAATGTTACGGGAATGCTGCCTTTTGAGGATGAGGTGGCGGAGTATGTGAAAAAGACCGGAAATCATGTGCTTTACAGGGTTACACCGATTTTCAAGGGAAATAATTTAGTTTGCAGCGGGGTGCAGATGGAAGCGCAGTCGCTGGAGGATGATGGGATTTCGTTTAATATTTTTGCGTATAATTCTCAGCCGGGAATTGTAATCGACTACAAGACCGGGGACAGCTATGCGGCGGGCAGCACCGGTAGCGCAGGCAGTTCGAACACCTCAGGAAGCGCAGTCAGCGGTCGGCAGAGCGGTTTCCGGGCTTCGGCAGGCTCCATCTGTAGTGAGAAGCGAGCAGGCGGATGACAACGATGACAACCGCGCCGGAAAGCATGGCGATGTATTCCTTCGTGAACGGCAGGAGCGCGCAAAAAAGCAGAGCACCGATAATCGAGGCGGTCG
>CABQMM010000226.1 GCA_902465215.1 uncultured Bacillota bacterium | reverse complement strand
CGGAATCTTCGGCAAGGTTTGCTGACGAGGACAAGCTGTTTCCGCTGCTGCGCGAAAAAATTCTGCTCAGTTCAAATGAAGAATTAAATCAGATCTTCGGCGCGGAAGAGGGGCTTGGCAACAAAATGAAGGCAAACGTGCGCTATTGGAAGAACATGGACGAGCTGATTGAGAGCCTCAAATCCAAACGCTACACGAGAACGCGAATCACGCGGCTGCTTGCGATGACACTGCTTGCTGTAAAGCGTGAGGATGTGAAAAACGCGCAGAACTATATCCGTGTGCTGGCTTTTGACGAGAAAGGAAGTCAATATCTGAAAGAAATCAAGAAGGAAGAAATCTGCAGGCTTCCGATTCTGACGAATATAAACAAGGAAGCGGAAATGCACCCTGAGATTAAAAAAACGTTGAAAAAAGACATTTTGGCGGGGGATTTATACAACCTTGCCTGCGGACATGACCTCTATGCAAATTCGGATTATGTGAAAATGCCGTTTCGGATGGAAGCGACACTTCCTGAGCAGGTTGTTACAAGAACGGATGCATTAAATGCATTCTATCAAGCAAGGCAGCAGATGGCCGATGTGCCGGAAATGTCATTGGAAGAGATTAATGAAGAGATTCGTGCTGCAAGAGCGGAGAGAAAAAAATGAGTTGTTCTATATATGCGGTAATTGATACCAATGTCTTTATAAAGTATGGGGTTGAAGTCTTTCCACAGCCTACAGGTGAAATACTGATAGACATGGATGACCTTATATTTTATGAGGTTGCAATGGAAAAGCGTGATGATAATGCATACTTAGTGACCGGAAACCAAAAGCATTATCCTGTCAAAGAATTTATTGTAACACCTTCGGAGATGGTAGAGATACTAAATGGAAGATAAATTAAAAAAGTAAGACAAGGACAGAAGAAATGAAAAAACAACAGAGGCAGGAAATCCGCCGTCGCGGAATCGCTGCCAGAGACGCAATGGATAAAGAAGAGAGAGACAGGCGCTCCGCTATTATTTGTGAGAGAATTGCAGAATGGGATGCTTTCCGTAAGGCGCAAGTCATCATGATTTATAAAGCCGTCCGCGGTGAAGTGAGGCTGCAGCGTTTGGAAGAGCTCATGCAGGAATCCGGGAAAACCGCCGTATATCCTTTATGCATATCGAAAACCGAAATGATCGCTCTTCACCCAAGCTCTGATGAGGCATGGGAAAAGGGGCACTACGGCATCCTTGAACCTGTCCGTGAAAAATCAGAACTCATTCTACCTGAGAAGATTGACATGGTGATTTGTCCATGCACGGTGTTTGATGAAGAGGGCAATCGCATGGGAATGGGAGCCGGCTACTATGACCGTTTTCTGCCTTTATGCGTCAATGCACGGATTGCTGCGGCAGCCTTTGAGTGCCAAAAGACGGAGAAGGTTCCGGCAGATGCATGGGATAGAACGATGGAGAGGGTTTATACGGAGCGATGATTGCAACTATTTATAGTTGCAATTTTTCTTTGTGGGTGATATAATTTTATCAGGACAGAACAGCCGGAGAGAAATAACGATACATCGGAGGGGATTCGGATGAAAAATACAATGAAATATAGAGATTACATCGGCTCCGTAGAGTTTTCGGAAGCGAAAGAATGTTTTTTCGGGAATGTTTTGGGAATCAGAAAGAACATATCGTATACAGGGGAAGATGTACGCAGTTTGATTCGCAACTTTCACGAAGCAGTAGACTCTTACCTTGCGGACTGCAGTGAGGCGGGAACAGAGCCGGAGAAGGCGTATAAAGGGACTTTTAATGTAAGGGTTTCTGAGAACCTTCACCGGGAGGCTGCGTTGTATGGGTTGAACAATAACATGAGCCTAAACAGTGTCGTGGAAAATGCGCTGCAGAATATGGTTGAGAAGAATTTTTATCACGCGGCATCCATGGTGCGGGAAGACACTCGGGATTTCTATTACAGAGAATCAAAGACTGAGCATGATAGTGGAGAGCTGCTTGCAGGAGAATCAAAGAACATAGAGTACAAGGTTGAACGACCAAAGGACAGTTTGAAATATATGAAAACGGTAATCGCATTTTCTAATGGAGAGGGTGGAAAAATTATTTTCGGTGTAGACGATAAGACGCGGGATGTGGTCGGCATTCCAAAGGACGATGTTTTCGCAGAAATGGACGCAATTACTTCTGCCATTTCCGACAGCTGTGAACCCATGGTCATTCCCGATGTGTACCTGCAGACGGTTGAAGAGAAGACAATCATCGTGGTGGAAATCAGCTCCGGGAAACAAAGACCATATTATATCAAGTCAAAGGGAATCACGGACGGAACCTATATTCGTGTGGCAGGAACTTCAAGACCTGCGGGCAGAGAACTGGTGCAAGAAATGTATTTTGAAGAGGAGAACCGCTCCTACGATTGCGTAATACGAAGAGACTTGACTGTTACAGAGAAAGAAATACAAGAGCTATGCAGGCAGATGAAGCAGGTCGCAATTGCGAATGCTAAGACCGAAGCGCAGAAGGCTGCGGTAAAGGATTTGACGAAGAATCAGCTCATCAGCTGGGGACTTCTTGCAGAAGATGAGGATGGCTGCATCCACCCGACAAACGGATATGTTTTTCTGCAGGGAAAAGACGAATTCCTTTCACAAATTCAGTGCGGGATGTTTAAAGGAAAAAACAGGGCTGTCTTTGTTGATAAAAGGGAATATACCGGGCCGCTTTGGCAGCAGATTGAAGATGCGTTTCAGTTCGCACTGCGAAATATCCGTCTGGGCGCAAGGATTGAAGGAATCTACAGACAGGACATCTACGAACTGCCGCCGGACAGCATTCGGGAGCTGATTATCAATGCCGTAATGAACTGCAGCTTTCTCCAAAATTCTCATATACAGGTTGCGGTTTATGATGACCGACTGGAAATCACCTCACCGGGAGGACTGCTTCCGGGCGTGACGATAGATCGAATGAAAGAGGGCTATTCGAAAATACGAAACCGCGCACTGGCGCAAGCCTTTCTGTATATGAATATGATTGAGGCGTGGGGAAGCGGAATTCCGAAGCTGATGGAGAGCATGCGCGAATACGGATTGGAGGAACCGGAGTTTGTTGATATGGGAATCGGCCTGCGGATTAATCTTTATCGTAAAAAGATCAATTGTTAAAACTTTATTTTGCTAAAATCCCATTGAACTAGAACGCTTTAAGGTGTATAATAAATTGCTTGAATTTGTTAATCAATTTGTAAAATTTTAATATACGGAGGAAAAAAATGAAAGTTTTAGTAATTAACTGCGGCAGCTCTTCATTAAAATATCAGGTTCTTGATATGACAAACGAAAATCTGCTTTGTAAAGGTTTGGTTGAAAGAATCGGAATGGACGGTTCCGTAATCGGCCACGAAAAAATCGGACAGGAAAAGATTAAGAACGAAG
>CABQMM010000225.1 GCA_902465215.1 uncultured Bacillota bacterium | reverse complement strand
GTATTTTTCGATGTCAAAGGCGTTCTTCTTATTGGAATCAGACAGATATTTGTAGTTGGGGTGGCTTGTGATGTCATACTTATCCGACAAAAAGGGACGGACGCCGCGCAGCTGGAGAATACACTTGCCTCCATCCATGACGGCGAGCTCGTCAACCGACATCAGGGATTTGCCGAGCTTTTGGTAATTGAGACTGTGAGAAACCTCACGTCCGCGGCTTTCGCCGGTGTTATATGTGTCGATGGTTTCCTTGCCGAGCAGCTCCTCCATTTCCTTGAGCGTGGTCTTCTCCTTGCCGCCCAAAAACAGCAACGTATCGCAGTTGCCGGTGATGGTATCGGCGTTGTCCTTGTAGATGGACTTGAGCTGAGACTGCGCCTGCAGAATGATACTGGCGGAGATCTCACGGCTGCGGATAGTGGCGATGAGCTTTTCAAAATTCGGAATCTGTCCGATGTTGGCAAACTCATCGATCAGGCAGCGGACATGCACCGGCAGCTGGCTATAGGCCAGACTGATGAGAAAGTTGAAGCTGGCATCCGTGTCCGACATGATGAGGAACAGCGCGGTTCGCTTGT
The DNA here is from genome assembly GCA_902465215.1 of uncultured Bacillota bacterium. Lineage (GTDB taxonomy): Bacteria > Bacillota > Clostridia > Peptostreptococcales > Anaerovoracaceae > CAG-238. Next base: position 2,858 of record CABQMM010000225.1, on the reverse strand, counting down.
CTCCGATGGTGTCCAGCGACAGCTCGTCATAGGAAGTGATCTCCCGCAGCTCCTCGATGTCAAAGACGGCAAGACGCGCGCCGCAGCTCACCAGAATGGATTTTGCCGTTTTTCCCGAAACGATTTGTCAAGGACTTTTTCATCAAATTCATAAAAAGCAAGGTCGGAAATCCACTCCAGATTCCCGACCTTCGCTTTTTATCTAAAGGCAGCTCACATCTGCCGCACTTCGTTTTTCAACATACGCTTGATTTTATCGCTCATGGTTTCCGTGCTGGTGGTGCTGAAATGGACGCGAACCTTGTAAGTGGTCTTTCCAATCTTCCGCACCAGTGCCGGGGCGTTCTGCTCCGGCTGAACGGTCGTTGCGCGGGGCGTATTTTCAATGCTCATATTCTGCAAGGCTCCTTTCTTCAGGGGATACGATCTGCTTTGCCGCCGTTCTCGTTGCCGCCGCGTTTTCCTCTCGGAAGTTCTTTCCGGCAAAGAGAATAGGCGCACAGCGTTCCAATATGCGGTCATAAATGCGGGCGTGGGCAAGGTCGGGCGGATTCTTGATCTCTTCTAAGCGCAGATTTGTGGTGATAATCATGGGTTTACGGCTGCGATATCGGCTGTCAATCACATAAAACATCTGCTCCATCACGTACTCCGTGCTGCGCTCTACGCCCAAATCGTCAATAATCAGCAGGTCGTAAAGTTCCAAACTGGCGATAAAATCCGCTCTATCCTCGGAGAACACGCCCGTCAGTCGGTTCAAGATGGATGGAAAATTCGTCATCAGTACGGGAACATCCCGTTCAAGCAAGGCATTTGCGATACAACCGGCGAAAAAGGATTTGCCTGTTCCCACATCTCCGAACAACAGCAGACCTGTGTTATCGCGAAAGGCTTCACTCCAACGCTCCACATAAGCACGAGCTTTTTCGATCAGCGGGTTTTCTCCACTATCGTTGGCAAAGGTATAGTCATACAGATAGCGGTCTTGAAGTCCCTGTGCCTTGCGGCGCCTGATTCGCTCCATGCGTTCCCGCTGCGCATCTGCTTCTTTGCGCCGCCGCTCCGCCTCGATCTGACAGGCACAGATGCATCGCGGCATAAGATATCCCGGCTTGCCAAAGTTTGGCACAATCGTCTGTCGTGAGCCTTTGCAATTTTTACAATGAATCAAACCGTCGGATGCGTCGATATACTCATCTGCATCTAATTTCGTTGTTCCAGCATTTCTTTTAATCCAAGCGCGGATTTCCTCAGTGATTTCCATCATACGGTTTCACCTTCTCGAACGCTGTAATCTCGGTTTCGGGTCTGTGTTGCTGCTTTCTTTCTATCCTCGGCTGCCCAGCGGCGAATAGTAGCCGCGTGGTTTTGATACTGCTTACCGGTGGACGCCATGTACTCGGAGAGTCGGTCAACGTAGGTCTGCCACAAGGCGGGCAGTTCCTTTTGCAGCTCAGTCAATTCATCATCGGTGAGAAACACGTTCTGATAACGTCCATAGGCGGGTGTGCCGACACACTCTCTATTCTCTTTATCTCTAATATCTAATCTCTTATCTCTAATCTCTGGTGGACATTTGTCCACCTGCCCGGACGGAAGAAGATTTTGCCGCTTCAAGCGCATCCGCTCCTTTCGCTTGCGCTCGCCCTCGGTAGAAGATTGCCCGATCAAAAGCTGGATATCCGCCATATAGTAGCTTCCATCCGTCAATATCTCCACAAAACCAAACTCCAAAAAGACTTTGATCGCCCGTTCCACCGTGCCGATTTGATGTCGGGTAAAGGTGGCGATGGTTTGAGGCGTATGGGGCAAATGATCGTTAAGCATGAGAATACCGTTGTATTTCAAGGACATGAGGTACATCTTCAGCAGCAGGTTGGAATAGAGCAGTCCATCCTGCATACTTTCCAGAATGACCATCTTGGCGTCCGTAAAAAAGTTTTCTTTGAGTTTCATGTAATAATATTTGCGATTTTCTGACATGGATTTCTCCTTTGCGTTTGATTTTCTTTTCAGTGCGTTTTCCAACGCCGACTGAATTTTTGTAAATTATTCGTGCAAAGTATTGATTTCTTCGTGCAAACAGCATATACTATATTCATCAGTAGAAAAGGAGATGGTTTTATGGCTGGCTCTACCACAAACATCAGCATCCGTATGGATTCGGATTTGAAAGCGCAAGCCGACGCACTCTTTGGAGAACTCGGCATGAACCTGTCCACCGCGTTCAACATCTTTGTTCGTCAGTCGCTCCGTGAGGGACGTATTCCGTTTGATATCTCTCTGAATCAGCCCAACAAGGAAACGATTGCTGCCATGTTGGAAGCAGAAAGGATTGCAAAGGATCCGTCCGTGAAAGGCTATACCGATCTGGATGAGCTGTTTGCAGACCTGAAAGCATGAGAAAAACGAAATACATCGTCAAGCCCACCACGCAGTTCAAAAAGGACTTCAAGCTGGCTATGAAACGCAGCATGAAAATCGAACTGCTGGAAGAAGTGATTGCCATGCTTGCAATGGGCGAAACGCTTCCCGATAAGCACAAAGACCATGCTTTGACCGGGAACTGGGTGGGACACCGCGAGTGCCACATTCTTCCCGATTGGCTGCTGATCTACCGTATCGAAGATGAAGTGCTGGTACTGACGTTAGCCCGTACCGGAACGCATAGCGATCTTTTCGGGAAATAACATCTGCCGCCGTATAGAAGTGATTCTGTACGACGGCTTTCTTATGTTCAGCGTTCGGGTTCGTTTCTTTTCTTTTCCTTTGCCTGAGCATCCTTTTCAAGCCGCTCGGCTGCCTTTTTCAGCTTTTCTACCGCCTTGATTTCCTCTCGCATGGCGTGCATCTCCTGA
>CABQMM010000224.1 GCA_902465215.1 uncultured Bacillota bacterium | reverse complement strand
GTTTCCATCTTAGTTGATACTTTCGGCACCGGCAAAATCGACGATGAAAAGATTGCAGAGCTGGTTGAAAAGAACTTCGACCTTCGTCCTGCAGCAATCATCCGCGACTTAGACCTCAGAAGACCGATTTACAGACAGACTGCGGCATACGGCCACTTCGGCAGAACTGACATCGACCTTCCATGGGAACACACTGACAAAGCCGAAACGCTTAGACAGCAGGCCGGCCTGTAAGGCACTCTGCGCGCGGCGTGCCTGCGATTGGAGATGTCGCACGCGCGTGCGCATGCGACCGCAAGCCGCGTGCCAACCCGACGCATATATAATAAGGAAGAAACCCGCTGAGTCCAGCGGGTTTTTCTGCGCCCGGTCCGCCCCGCAAATATTAAAATTTTGTTAAAGTTGTAGATTTTTGTCGAAAACTCGTGTATCATGATATCCATTAGAGTGCTTCAGGCCTTACAGGGCGCGCAGGGCGCATAGGTCTTTTCGGAATTTGGGGAGTTTTAGAATTTAAGAGACTTTGAAAGAAAAGGGGGAAGTCTAATGACAGCTATTTTTCTGGCGCCGGTATACATTTTGGTGAATGTGTATATTTTCTGGCGCGTTACGGGCTGGCTGAAGGTCGGGTTTCCGGCTTTGCAGACGCGTGGGGGTATCCTGGCTTCGGCAGCCGTATATTCTTTTTTCGCGCTTTCATTTTTGATTGCGTTTCTGATGCCGCCGCAAGCCGCCGCTTGCCGTGTGATGAAACAAATCGGCAATTACTGGCTGGGCGTGCTTCTGTATATGATTCTGATTATTGTGGTCGCAGATGTGGTGCGGCTGGTACTTTTGCATATTTTGCATATCGACCGTGAAAAACTTTGTACGCCGAGGGTGCGTCGCATTGTGGGACGAGCCTGCATGGCGCTGATTTTGGCGGTTTCGGTTTTGGGAGTGGTGAATGCGGGGATTGTACGGACGACTCCTTACGAAATCACGGTGAATAAGCAGGCGGGCAAAATGGATTCGCTGAAGGTTGTGCTGGCTGCAGATTTGCATCTTGGATATAACATCGGCGTTCGCCAGATGCAAAAAATGGTCGAGAAAATTAATGAGCAGGATGCGGATTTGGTCGTGTTTGCGGGCGATATTTTTGACAATGAGTGGGAGGCGGTCGAAAAACCCGATGAAATTGCAGGGATTTTAAGAGGAATCCGCTCAAAATACGGGGTTTACGCATGCTACGGGAATCATGACGTCGAAGAGCCGATTTTAGCGGGCTTTACCTTCGGAGGTTCTGAGTCTAAACAAAGCAGCGCAGAGATGGACTCGTTTTTAGAGCAGGCGAATATCAAGCTGCTGCGGGATGAGGGAGTTTTGATTGACGGCAGCTTTTATCTGTACGGCAGACCGGACGCGCAGCGGCCGGGCGCGGCTGCTGCAGCCGCCGCCGCCGGAGCCGAGGCGAACGAGGGCACGGCACAGGCGGCCTCGGCGCAGACTGTCTCAGGGCAGAGTCCGCAGAATCAGACGGCAGGCGCCTCAGAATACACGCGCCTTACCCCGGCTGAAATCACACAAGATATGGACAAGAGCAAGCCCATCCTGGTTATCGACCACCAGCCGAGAGAGCTTACCGAACTTGCCGCTGCCGGAGTGGATGTTGATTTATGCGGACACACGCACGACGGGCAGATGTTTCCGGCGAATATAATCGTGAATCTGACCTGGAAAAATTCCTATGGATATTTGAAAGAAGGGCAGATGCATAACATCGTAACATCAGGCGTCGGCCTGTTCGGTCCGAATATGCGCGTCGGCACGAAGGCGGAAATCTGCCCGATTGCGATAAGGTTTGCAGGATAAAGGCGCAGGCGGGGCGCGCCGCGGGGAAAATGCGATTGCCGGGGGTGTGTCGGCGGGGCGGTAAAAATGTATATTTACACGAAATTTCCGCGAAATTGGCATACAATTCGTGTATTTCTAAATGTTTCACGGATGTTTCACGGGAACTTTTAGGTGCCACAAGCAGATGTAAAAAAATTGAAGGTTGAAATTTCAACGTTTTCGTGGATGGTGTTTTTGGCGGGCAGATGGTAAAAAATACAAAATTACATTATGTGTAAGAAAATACACGAAAACTATACCGAAAACAGCACTTTTTCGTGCAAATATACATTTTCATGAGCACCAAGAGGCTAAGAAAGAGAAAATCGTGCCGCACCAGGTGCCGCAACTAAGAAAAAGGGGATTTGAGATGAATACAAGGAAAGAAATGAAACAACAGGCGAGGAAGGTCGTTTTCGGGCATTACGGGATTTTGCTGGCGGTCTGCCTTGTCGCAATCATACTGGGAACAGAATTTACAGGCAGCTTCGACATCTTCAAGCTGCCGGGCGACGCCGAGCGGCAGGCACAGGCGCGACACGAACTGATTGAGTCGGAATTCGGCGTTGACCGCAGCGATGTCTGGGACATCGCCTACTCCATCATAGACGGCAGTATCGCGAGTGAAGAAAAAACTGCCGACGAGTTGACAGACCAAGCCGTAAAGAAATCCGAAGACGAAACAAACGAAGTTTTCGGTCGGAGCGCAGGAGTCTTTGCGAATGTCGTGAACGGACTGACGAGCGGACTCTTCTTCGTCAAAACCGTAAAAATCATCCACGGACTGGGACTTTCCAAAGACGCCGCAGCGCTGGCAGCGGCGATGCTGGTAACGCTCGTATCTCTGGCGTTTTGGTTTCTGTTCAAAAACATATACAGCGCAATTTCAAAGCGGATTTTGCTCGAGTGTCGTACATATGAATCGGTCGGACTGCCGCGCATGTTCTTCTTCCTGCGCGCCGGAAAATGGCTGAACGTCTGCAAAACCATGTTCATGGCGTTCCTCTTCCAGTGGCTTTGGTCGCTGACCGTCATCGGCGGCGTCATCAAATACTATTCCTATTTCATGGTGCCGTACATTGCGGCGGAAAACCCCGAAATCGGTTGGAAAGACTGCATTACGCTCTCCCGCAAAATGATGAACGGACACAAGTGGGAGTGCTTCGTGGCGGAACTTTCGTTTATCTTGTGGGATATTTTAGGGATTCTTACGCTCGGCGTCAGCGATTTGTTCTATGTGAATATGTATAGGAGCGCGTTTTTCGCGGAGTATTACACAAAGCTTCGCATGCTTTCTAAGCAAAATGCTTTGCCGGGGAGTGAGCTTCTCAACGATGAGTTTTTGTTCGCAAAGGCTGGCAAGGAGACTTTGCAAAATGTCTACAGCGACATCACAGAACTTAGGGAAAAACAGCAGGATGAAGTGGTTCCAACGGGCTGGCGTGGTTTCATTGAGAAGAATTTCGGAATTACGATGTATAACCGCAGGGATGAGGAAAAGTTTTGGGCGTACCAAAAGCGTGCGCTCATCATCGAGGCAGCAGAGAGCGCGGCAGGCGGCACGG
>CABQMM010000223.1 GCA_902465215.1 uncultured Bacillota bacterium | reverse complement strand
GTCCCCTCGTCCGCATTAATTTCCTTCAAAATCAGTTTAATAAAGGTGGATTTTCCTGCGCCGCTGGGTCCGACCAAAAACACAAAATCCCCTTTTTTAATATGTACGCTGACATCGTCCAAACCGATATTTGTCCGATACCGCTTGGTAACATGGTCAAATGTAATCATTTTATCCCCTTTGTTATTTAAAATCTACAAATTTTTATTTCTTTCAACATATATATCCATATTATACTACATTTTGTGGTTTTTTTAAATAGCAAAATAAGGAATTTGAATAATTTCACAAAAGCGGGCGGCCGCGCACGACGGGTGCGTGCGGGAGCTTTGCCAAATGCGCCCCCTTCGATAGCGCTACTGGGGGCAGACCCAGCGTGACGCTGTGCAGAGCAGGCGAGGCCGCCGTGCAGGACAGGCGAGGCCGCCGGAGCTTCCGCGGGTGGAGGCTCCGGCAGTGGCTCGTCCAGTCCGCCAAATGTTCCTGCCGCCCGCACCAAATCTGCCAAATCCCCCGGACGCTCGCATCAAAATGTATATTTACATTCCAAACTTCATTTTTCCGCCGTTTGGCGTGTAAAAAAATACAGTAAATGTAAAATCACATTTTTTATGATGACTCGCATGCTTGTTATAAAAGGATAGAAAAAATCCCATTACGCTTGAACGTTGAAATTTCAACGATTTTATCGTCGCAAAAAATGTATTTTTTTATAACGCATTACATGGAGCCAAGCCGATGTATAAATTTGGAAAAAAATACACGCGAACCACCTTAAAATCGCGAAATGGAATGTAAATATACATTTAGCCCTTTTAGCAGATTCAGCCCCTGCGACCTTGAGCTTTTCCTCAACCCCCTGTGCACACGGCATTCTCCCCGCCTGCCTCCGTTCTTTCGTTCTTCTCTTGCGCACGCCCTGCGTATTTTGACTTCTTTCGATCTCTTTGTATTCACCTTTAAGTCCCCTGAAGTCTTAGTCTCGCACAGTTTGCGAATCCCCTCACGCCGCTTAGTCAAGCAGTTTCAGGACACTCTTAGCCAGCCTGCCAAACTCGCTGCAGGCGGCGCAGCCGCTCTGCGGCTGCCCGGAGCTTCCGCGGGCGGAAGCTCCGGCAGGGGCTCGTCCAGTCTGCCAAATGCCTCTGCCGCCTGCCTTGCCCGCACCCGTGTCACAATTGGAGTGCGGGCCGCCGCCGCATCCGTCCGCACCTTGGGGCGCAAGCGGATGGGTACGAGTGCGCTTCTTGTCAGAGCTGCCGCTTGGGTGCGGCCGGACATCGGCTTCCACCATTTGAAAAATCGGTACGCTGCTGTATTCTGCCTTATAGAAAATTTCAGAAGGAATCAATGGCACCGCGAAGTCAAATTTGATATTCAAGGAACGCTCCAGTTCGCGGTGCTTGACCTGTGGGTTGTCTTTGTTCAGCAGCCACAGGACGGGCGACGGCAGATTCAGCAGCGGTGAAAAGCGCCTTCCGAAGCGGATTTGATTATCCCGCAAAGCCTCAAGCTGCTGCATTCCGCTTCGGAGGCGCGATGGAAGTGGATCTACTACGCAGATTACCAAATCCGCTTTCCAAAGGGATTCCGGTCGCGGATTATCGACAATCATATAGCGACCCGGAATCCGCCCGATTCCTTGTGTCGCGGCAAGGATGCAAGGCTCGGAAGCCGCGGGGCGCGGCGTGAGAAAGGGCGCGTGCCGTTTACTCTCGGAGCGAGTCTCACTGAACGCTGAGGTTTCGAGTGCCGAATTTCCGAATGGCACTGCTTCAAGAGGCGCCGCTCCGAGCGGCGCGCGCACGGCCCAGTTGACATTTGCATATAAATTTCTGCGGCTGCCGGCAGGCAGACCTTCCTTTTCCAATCCGAAATAGTCGGTGAATTTTCCTCTCGTCCCCCGCATGGAAAAGGCGTCCGACGGGCGGTCGGGTTCAGGCAGCCGGCTACATTCAGTCGACCACTTAGGGTCGTTCTTACAATCGTATTCGTCCGGGCGGCCACATTCAGTCGGCCACTCAGAAACTGGCTGCCAGTCATGGTCGCGCGGGCGAGCGGATTCACGATTCCGGTCAGCGGTATGCGTCTGGTCGCGACCGTGTTCGCTTGGGCGTTCGAGGCCAAGTGCTCGGTCGCATTCGCGTTCGCGTCTGAAGCTGAGTGAGCCGGCAGATTCGCTTGGAGGCTCGTGTCCGGTCGGGTCGGCAAGGTTGCTCCGGTGCTCGGGAGCAAATGCGCAGTCGATCTTGAGCGCGCCTTCACGCTCAATCGCACCAGCGAGCCCAAGCGCGCGGTTGAGTCCGAGCGAGTAGCAGGCGTGCCGTCTGCCTTCGAGGGTCTTTGCAATTTGCGCATTCTCCGCCTCCATGTACGTTACGCCATCCACGTGTTTTGCGAGGTGATAAGCAAGATTCGCCGCGATGAATGACGCCCCCGCCTCCCTGCCGATTCCAACGACTGCAATCTTTATTTTGCGGGCATCGCCGAAGACCCCTTGCTCCAGCGGGTGCCAATCCATTTCTTTTCCTATCTGCGTGTAGTGGCTTTTGAGCATATTTTCGCCTGTCCTCTCATAGAATATTTTGAAACATTTTGAACGAAGGGAGCACTCAAATGACTGAATATACAAAGAAAAAATTTTTCCGCAAATCCGCCTCTTCCAAGGCCTCCGCTCCATCCGGCCCCGATGCCGCAGCCCGTTCGGGCTCAAAGAAAAAGCCTCTGATTATCGCCTGCTGCATCGTCTGTGCCGCGCTCGCTGCATATCTGGCTTTTGGGCAGCAGCTTTTGGGAATTTTCAGCGGTTCGGGCAATGTCAAGTTCACCTGCTTGACAGACAAAGAAATTCCGCGCACGATTGAAAAGGATGTGATTCCTGAGTATCGCGATTTGGAACGCGCGCTCGGCTGTCTGGTTGACGGCAAAGTCTACATCGTCGTAACGCGCGGTGAAAAGCCAACTGCAGGCTACGATCTTTCCATCGAAAAGGTCAAACTGGAAAAGACGAAGAGCGGCTCCAACCTCGTGGTGACCGCCCTGTTTACCGAGCCGCCGGAAGGTGAAACCGTATCGCGCATCATCACCTATCCTTATGCGGTCGCTTCAACCGACCTTGAAGCCCTCCCGGATACCATCGAACTGAATGTCCGCTACGCTTAAGCAGCGGGCATTCTTCTTTTCAGTCACATCAGTCGCGCTCGCGGTCCGTCTTTCGTGCCCTGCTTCCGCCGCAAGCCTCTCCGGGGATTCACATCAGCGGCACCAATAAAGCCTGCGCCTTCCGCCTGATTCCATCCGCATCGATGCTCCCGTCCGCCCCGTCCATCGACACAATCAAATTCTTCGGCGCAAAAATCCCGTTGCGAAAATAAAGCTGCTCCTTTTCCTGATTTCGCCGCACATACTCCAAATCCGTCAGCATCCCCTCATGCTCCCAAT
>CABQMM010000222.1 GCA_902465215.1 uncultured Bacillota bacterium | reverse complement strand
TCTGATGTCACTGCCGTTTTGCAGTTTTTTGTAATCAAATCCCATTCTACTTTCTCGCCTTTCTTATAAATATGAAAAAATCCTTACCGCACCAAAAAATAAAAAACAAACACAAAACCATATCGCAGTAAATGCCGGACAAATCTGTCCTAAAATGTTTCCTGGCAGAGCCGAGTAGTCCCAGACCTGCCACCCAAGCTTCAGATTCACCAAAACACCGACAAAAAACTCGTAAAAAGTTATAATCAGTGCCCCTGCCAAAGCTCCCAAAACAACAGGCAGATTGAGAATCCAGTCCCACATGTAATACATTGTAAGCACGCACGCACCCCCGGTAATCAGCATGGTCCAATGCGTATAGCCGCGAAAAAGAATCTCCATCGTCCCGTAAGCGCATGCACCTAAAAGAAAAACTGCAATTTCAACCCATATGGAATTGTTTCCCGTCATTAAGTCTTTCACACTCATACCTTTATTATGAGCGCAAACATCTATCCTATTCTATCACAACTGCCGAAATCTTTTCCACTTGTTCGGTAATTTTATCCTCGGCGGCTTTCAAATTTTATTTGTCTTTTCTCTCTATTTCCCGTATATATGCGCAGTCTCTTCCCCACGCAAAATCCGCTCAGTGCCTTTTGCCAGTGCACCGAGTTCATCTTCGCCCGGCATCAGAACAAATTCTCCGATATGTCCCGCATAGTCTCTGACCATATCCGTCAGCTTTTTGGAGTGTGCCGCGCCTCCGGTTAATATTACCGCGTCCACCTCACCTTTCAGCGCTATGGACATTTCTGCAATGCTCTTTGCAACTTGGTATGCCATTGCCTCGTATACGAGAGTGGCTTTTTCGTCTCCGTCTGCAATTAATTTCTCCACCTCACGGCAGTCGGTAACGCCTAAATAGGAGTAAAGTCCGCCTTTCCCACAGATGAGCTTGTCCGCTTCTTCCTTCGTATATTTTCCGCTGTAGCAGAGCTTCGTCCAGAGCAGAAGCGCAATTCCGCCCGTCCGCTCCGGCGACATCGGACCGTCGTCATAGGAAGCACCGTCGATGATTTTTCCGTTTTTATGCACGGTTACCGAAATGCCTCCACCCATGTGGCAGACCAAAAGATTGAGATCTTTATAGTTTTTCCCGATTTTTTCGGCATAATTCATCGCCTGCGCCCTTGCATTCAAAACATGGTAGCAGCCGTATCTTTCAATTCCGGAGAGTCCTGAAATCTTTGCGACCTCTGAAAGCTCGCAGCCCATAGTCGAATCGTATATAAACGATGGAATCCCCAGCGGCTCTGCAATTTCATAGGCAAGCAGCGCTCCGAGACTTGATGCATGCTGCGGATTTTCAGGATTCTGCATGGCTTCACAGAGAGCAGGATTAACGCGGTATCCGCCGCCTGAAAGCCCGATTACCATTCCGCCTCTTCCGACAACCGCTTTCAGCCCTGCCGTATCATACTTTTTCTCGTCCAATACCTGTCTGAGCACCTCCGCCCGATACGGCAGCTGCGCCCCGATGCTTCCATATGCCAGAAGCTTGTCCGGGTCATGCGTCAGCGTTTCCTCAAAAACAAGTTCCAAATTTCTGAAAAGCCCGATTTTTGTCGTTGTCGAGCCAGGATTGATTACTAAAATGTCCGTCTTTTCCATTTGCTTCCTCTCTTTCTGCTAAGACTTTTTATCATTCAACATATTCGCCTATCAAAGCGCCCACATTATGATTCAAATCCATCAGTATACCGGTTGTGTATCCTATTTAAATATTTCTTTTCTATCCTTATTATACAGCATTTTTTTCTTAAAATCCTGCAAAATTCTTTTTTTTTCTTTCTTGCCATTTGTTCTTTTCTTTGTTATTCTTGTTTTATAAAGATTTATACAGGAGGAACCCAGGATGTATTGTACGAAAAAAATAACAGATGACTTAGTATGGGTAGGTGCAAACGACCGCAGACTCGCCATGTTCGAAGGCGTTTATTCAGTGCCTCGCGGTGTTTCCTACAATTCATACCTTTTAAAAGATGAGCTTACCGTTCTTTTTGATACTGTGGATAAAGCAGTCAGCCAAACTTTTTTCGAAAATGTTGAACATGAGCTTAGTGGCAGAAAACTTGACTTCGTAGTTGTTCAGCACATGGAGCCGGATCATTCGGCAACGCTGTCGGAACTTTTGCTCCGTTACCCGGATGTGAAAATCGTAGCGAACGAAAAAATTCTCACGATGATTACGCAGTTTTTCCATGTGGACTTGAGAAACCGCGCATTTGTGGTAAAAGAGGGAGATACGCTCAACACGGGAAACCATGTTTTGAAATTTATCTTTGCACCGATGGTACACTGGCCGGAGGTTATGGTTACTTTCGACGAAACCACAGGTACGCTTTTCTCCGCAGATGCCTTCGGAACTTTTGGAGCGCTGAACGGAGCAATTTTCGCGGATGAAGTGGATTTTGAAAATGAATATATGGACGAGGCTCGCCGTTATTACTGCAACATCGTCGGAAAATACGGGCCGCAGGTGCAGTCCCTGCTGAAAAAAACACACAGCCTTGATATTAAGATGATTTGTTCGCTTCACGGCTTTGTGTGGAGACGCAATCTTGAAGATATTTTCGATAAGTATGTGAAATGGAGCACTTACACGCCGGAAGAAAACGGGGTTATGATTGCCTACGCTTCGGTATACGGAAATACAGAAAATACAGCGGAAATCATCTCCTCCCGTCTCCGCGACCTCGGCATCAAAACCGTGATGTTTGATGTCTCCGTTACCCCTGCTTCCGAAATTATTGCTGCAGCTTTCAAGTGGAGTCACCTGCTCTTCGCTTCCACGACTTATAACGCAGGAATCTTCGTGTCGATGGAAGAGCTTTTGCACGACCTTGCTGCTCACAATATTCAGGACAGAACGGTTGCCTTCGTGGAAAACGGTTCGTGGGCGCCGACCAGCGGCAAGCTGATGAGAGAAATTATGTCCGGCTGCAAGGATATGCGTATTTTAGACGAAACGCTGACTCTGAAATCTTCCCTGAAACCGGAACAGACCGATGAAATCGACGCTTTGGTGAAGGCAATTTCTGACACCATTCCTCGTTTTGAAAAGCCTGTAATTGGCGAAACAGATAAGGATATTTTGAAAATCGACCCGGCGGTCTTCCACAAGTTCTCCTACGGACTTTTCGTGCTGACCACGCAGGCCGACAGCAAAGATAATGGCTGCATTATCAACACGGCTGCACAGCTCACAAGCACACCGGGCAGAATCAACATCGCTGTCAACAAAGCAAACTACACGCATGATATGATTCTGAAAAGCGGAGTCTTCAATCTGTCTATTCTTGCAGAAGACGCTTCGTTTGATACCTTCAAGCGGTTTGGCTTTGCAAGCGGTAAAGATACGGACAAGTTTGCCGGTTTTGAAGCACACACTGCACGCAGCGG
>CABQMM010000221.1 GCA_902465215.1 uncultured Bacillota bacterium | reverse complement strand
TTTTTGTGAAAAACAATAAAATAACAAAATATATTTCTGCGTGCAGTCAGCCTTCCGAACCGGAGAGAGCTTAAAACCACCGTTACGCCCGAAGCATCGCACCAAGAAAAGAACGAAGTCTCTCGCTTTTCGGATGTACGAAAATATCTTCAGGAGTGCCTTCTTCGACAATCACGCCGTTATCCATAAAGATAACGCGGTCGGCAACTTCTTTGGCGAACCCCATTTCATGAGTTACAACAATCATGGTTGTGTGATCGTCCGCGAGTTTTTTCATAACATTGAGAACTTCGCCTGTGATTTCCGGATCAAGAGCGGAAGTTGCCTCGTCGAAAAGCATTAAATCCGGATACATTGCAAGGGCTCTTGCGATTGCCACACGTTGTTTCTGCCCACCGGAAAGCATTGCCGGATAAACATCGGCTTTCGTTTCCAGCCCAACTAAAGCAAGCAGCTCCATTGCGTGTTTTTTTGCCGCATCTTTATCCTGCTTCTTGACTTTAATCGGAGCATAGGTAATGTTCTCCAAACAGGTCATATGCGGAAAAAGATTAAAATGCTGGAATACCATGCCGGTTTGTCCGTTCAGAATAATCTCTCCGGAAGTCGGTTTTGCAAGACCGTTGATGCAGCGAAGAAGGGTACTTTTGCCGGAACCGGAAGGACCGATAATAGCGACGATTTCACCCTTGTGCATGGAGAAGTCAACATGGTTGACAGCCCGGAAGTTTCCGAAGTCTTTCACGATGTCCTTCATTTCAAGTATGTTTTGCATAATCAGTTGTCCTCCTTCCTGTCATATCTTGAGAAATGTTTTTCAAGTTTGCCTGCGATGATAGTCAGGACGAAGGTCATGATCAGGTACAGTATTGCCGCAAACACGAACGGAGTCATGTTCGTCATGCGGTTTACACAGCTGTTGGTTGCTTTCATCAGCTCTACAATCGGCAGAACGGAAGCAAGCGCCGTGTCTTTTACTAAAGTGATTGCCTCGTTGACGATGGGCGGAAGTACCGCCTTCATCGTCTGCGGAAGAATAATGTCGAGCATTGTCTGCCTTTTGGTGAGACCGAGGGCAAATGCTGCCTCATGCTGACCGCCGTCTACGCTGTTGATTCCGCCTCTGTAAATTTCCGCGAAATATGCTCCGTAATTCAGAACAAATGCCACGATTACGGCAAGGAACGCACTGACCTGAACTTTCAGCACGAACGGGAAGAAAAAGTAGAAAAACCAAAGCTGCAGCATCAGAGGCGTACCTCTGAATACGAAAACATAGGCTTTGCACAGCCATGCAATCGGCTTGATTTTACTGTTGCTTCCCAGTGCCACCGGAAGACCCAGCGGCAGGGAAAGCACAAGCGTCAAGGCGAAAATCTCGATTACCATAATCGTGGATTTCAGCATGAACGGCATAAATTGATTGAAATATTCCGCCATTACTTTGAATACCTCACTCTCTTTCCGTGTGGTTTAGGCAATCGGTTCAAAAACTACGATGTCCCGGCCAAACCATTTGTGCTGATTTCCGCGGCCTTGCCGTTGTCGATTAAAGTCTGGATAGCGTCATTTACCTTATCTCTCAATTCTGTGTTTTCCTTTGCGAAACCGATTACATAATAGTCATCGCCTAAGGAATAAGTGCATTCTTTCATTTCACCACCGAGGTTGTTGTTTGTGTATTCGCCGAGAACCTGGTCGATGGCAACAACATCGATTCTGCCTGCTTTCAGATCCATGATCGCGATGTCATAAGTCTTATATTCGTCAATATTGTCCTTAAAGCTGTCATATGCTTCGTTTGCTTTGAGCATTTCCAGAGCGGAAGAGTCGGCCTGCGTACCGATTTTCAGCTTTGCGAGGTCAGACGCACTTGTTACATCAATATCGGAATCCTTCATAGCCATAAGGACGATTTTATTATTGAGATATTTGTTGGAAAGGGACATCGCTTCCTGTCTTTCAGGGGTGATGGACATACCGTTCCATACGCAGTCAATTGTGCCTGCCTTCAGTTCCATTTCCTTTGCGTTCCAGTCAATCGGCTTGAATTCAACATTCATACCCATTTCTTCCGCAACTGCTGTTGCAAGGTCGATATCAAAGCCGATAAGTTCGCCCTGCTCATCTCTAAAGCCCATCGGAGCAAAAGTATCGTCAAGACCTACAACTATGGTGTCTTTTTCACCATCGGTATCCGGCGTGTCATCATTGCCGGCGCATCCTGTAAGTGCCAGCGCTGAAGCTGCCAGCACAAGAACTAATGCGAGTACAACCAGTTTTCTTTTTCTTAATTTCATCATTTCAAATCCTCCAAAGTTTAAATTTTCTCTTTTGATGTTAAATAGATTAAAACACTTTTGACTTTAACAAACTAACGCATTGCCATGCGAAATAGAGTTGGAAATATATTACCGCATTAAAGCGGGAATGTCAAGGAAAATTGTGCGAATTGTAATAGAATGGCATGATAGATATTTCGATGAAATGAAACAGCATTCGGTGGTCTGTTTGGCAGGAATGTGGTACAATAAAGGAAACACAGGAAGTTATACAGGAGAAAACGAAATGAAGAGCATACATGAAATCGTAAGTATACAGCGCGAATTTTTCGCAGGCGGCAAAACGATGGATATCAATTTCCGAAAGGCGATGCTGCTGAAGCTGAAAGAGGCGATTCTTTGCAATCAGGAAAAAATCGAGGCGGCATTATGCGCGGATTTGGGAAAATCGAAAACTGAGAGCTATATGTGCGAAATCGGGCTGGTTCTGAGCGAACTCAGCTATCAGGCAGCGCACATAAAAAAAATGACAGCGCCGGAGCGCAGAAAAACACCGCTTACAAATTTTCATGCGAAGAGCTTTATCGTGCAGGAGCCTTATGGATGCGTTCTTATTATGTCGCCGTGGAACTATCCGTTTTTACTGTGTCTGCAGCCACTTGCAGGCGCAATCGCCGCAGGCAACTGCGCAGTCATCAAACCTTCCGCTTACTCCCCGGCGACTTCCCATATTATAAAGGAAATTATTTCCGAAGTTTTCGAGGAAGGCTTTGTTTCGGTTGTGGAAGGCGGCCGGGAGGAAAACAGCCTGCTGCTGGAAGAAAAATTCGACTATATTTTCTTTACCGGAGGCATCCATGTCGGAAAACAGGTCATGGAGAAGGCTTCGCGGAATCTCACTCCCGTAACGCTCGAGCTGGGTGGGAAAAGTCCCTGTATCGTTGACAGGGACTGCGATATAAAAAGAGCCGCCAGACGAATTGCTTTCGGCAAATATCTGAACTGCGGACAGACCTGTGTTGCGCCGGATTATCTGCTGATTCATCGGGATATAAAAGAAGCTTTCTTAACGGAATTGTTTGCGCAGGTCCGCAGTATGTATTCGGACGAGCCGCTTAAGAATCCGGCTTACGGCAAAATGATAAATGAAAAGCATTTTAAGCGGGTTCTCGGATTGATTGACGAAAGCAAGGTCGTCTTTGGCGGCAGGTTTGACAGAGAAAGGCTTAAAATCGCACCGACTGTGATGGATGGCG
>CABQMM010000220.1 GCA_902465215.1 uncultured Bacillota bacterium | reverse complement strand
CGAAAGGGCAGGCGTGAAGGAAGTCGCGCAGTCCTATCTTGACAGACGGCGCAGAAGAAAGGAAAAACGTGAGCGGCATAAGGAATACCGCAGACAGATTCGCGAGCAGCAGGCGGCAGAAGCCGAGCGCGCAGCGGCAGAAAGTGCGGAAAGTGTGGAAACCGCTGAATGTGCCGAGCCAGCCATACAGGCAGGTTCGGCAGAATAGCAAGACCACTACACAAGCATAGTGTTTACATAGATAATCGCGAGGCGTACAGCGCGAGGCAGAAGCCCGTAAAGTGCACCGAGGCGAAATACAAAGAAAGGATTGAAGAAAACGAATGAACAAAACACAAAACCCTGTTTTTAAAAAAGCACTCGTCATACTCATGGCGGTAATCATGGTGTTTACCTATATGCCGAGCATGGCGTGGGCGGAAGGCGAAGGCAGTAATATCCCTGCAACCGGAACTCCAAACACTTTAGTGTTTACAAAAGATCTGGACAACTCTGTGGATCATTACTATCGTTATCAGGCTGATCAGCCGATTTCGCTAGCCGTAGAAGTAACGCATTATTATGATGCAGATGGAAACCTGCAGTCCATTCCTAACGGCGCAACGATAACATACCAGTGGTATAATAATAATGCCAGAGATTGGAATGGAAAAACCGCCACTTATAGCACCACGATAAACAACTGGCGGGGAGATTTCGGAGGACAAAAGGTAGGATTCCATGTAATAGCAACTATGTCCTATGATGGTGCAAGCTATCAAGGAACCAGCCAAACCTATACTGCCGACATCGGACCGAAACCTATCGAAGTAAGCCTGACCGTAAATAATAAGGGACTGGTTGCAGCAACAAAAGATAACGCCCCTGCGGTAAATCTTGCAGTCAGCGTCGAGGACTTGAACGACGACAGACAGTTCAGCCTTGATGAAGCGTTAGCTGCGGCACATAAAACTTATTTGGAAGCAGAAGATGCTTATGACAAAAATGCAGAAGGGGCAGTTACGAAATTATGGAATGAGAGCGCAGACAATACTTCTTTTTATGTTGGCGGTCAAGCTGTAACAGGCGGTGTCGCTGCATATGTATTGAAAGCTAAGGATGACATCTATGCATCAATAAATCAAGGCGGGCAGGACGCTTCCCATGTTTACTGTAAATTTGACGCTGCGGAAAAGTCCATCGCACCGGATAAAGAATTTACGTTGACCTTAACTGACGGCAATAACAGCCCATTAGAAGGCATCCAAATCGGAACATGGGAAGACGGTGCTTTCAAAGCACTGGAAGGCAAAAAAACCGGCACTGACGGAACCGTCACTTTATCCTTCAGCACAGCGGATACATATTATATAACCGCGCAGGGTGAGACGACGGCAGACGGCAAGCAATGCACCCTGATGGCACCAATCTGTGTGGTAACCTGCGAAATGCCGCACGGATTCTGCGGACAGAATTATGAGCCAAATGCAGAATGGCGATTGGATCTTACTACAGGGACAATGACCATTAAAGGATTCTACATGACCTTTTACGGAAGCAGAAGTGAAAATATACTGATGCCTTGGAGCAACTATTCTAAGCAGATAGAGCATTTAGTCATTGAGGTGAATGAGCAAATGGCAACACAGGCTCCGCTTCAGCTTCAGAGCACCTTTTATGACTGCGAGAATTTGAAGAGCGTACAGTTCCCTGCAAAGCTGAATTATGCTGGAGCAGCGGGCGGAGGAATGTTTGCCGGGTGTACGAAGCTTGAGAAAATCATTTTTGACGATAATTGCAAGTTCTCATTGGATAATACGATGTTTGCCGATTGTACATCTTTGCAGAAAGTTGACATTCCAACAAATGTGTCGGTAGGTCAAGGCACATTCGCAGGCTGTACGGCGCTGGAGGAGGCGACCGTTGGCAAGAAGGTATTTCAGTATGCATTTACGGGCTGTACGGCTTTGAAAAAAGTTACTTATCGAGACGGAGCGACAAGCTTCGGCGATAAGGTATTCTATGGGAACCCACAAAGCGATTGGCAGGCAAATTGCACTGCGCTGCGGGAAGTATCCATTCCTGCCTCACTGAAAACATGGTCAAATGCATTCCCGGAAGAAGTATTAGCGAATGTTACATTTACCGGGGAAGGAGCTAAAAATTTCTCTTTCGTGGAAAATGAATCCGGAAAAGGCTACAAAGCTATTTACAATGCTGATAAAACGGAGCTGTATTATATCAACCCGGCTGCAGAGGGAACCATTGTAATCCCGAAAGAAGTTACTTCGTTAGGCGACAATGTTTTTGCCGGACGTAATAAGATTACGGAGGTAAAATTTGAAGCGGGCAGCCAGTTGAAAACAATTGGAACAAGCAGCTTTGAGGGCTGCACTGCACTGGAGAAAATTGACCTGCCGGAAGGACTGCAGAGCATCGAAGGTCGTGCATTCAGCGGCTGCACAGCATTACAGAACATAAAGCTGCCAAGCAGTTTAACAAACATCGGTTACAAGGCATTCGCCGATTGTACCTCGCTGAAGTCGATTGACCTGCCGAAAGGACTGCAGAGCATCGGAGGCAGTGCATTCGCAAACTGTAATCAAATCACGACATTTGAGCTTCCGTCAACCTTAACCTCATTAGGTGCACAGGCAGTACAGGGAACTTCGGTTGAAGAAATCGTACTTCCGCCAAGCGTGACTGTGCTGAGCCAAGGCCAGTTCAATGGCTGCAGCTCCCTGAAGCGTATTGAGATTCAAGGCGCAGTAGCGGCAATTCCTAAAAATGCATTCAAATGTGCGGCACTGGAAAGTCTTTTCCTGCCGGCGACAGTAGGCAATATGGATGCAGCGGCTTTCAGCGGCAGCCACTTCGTGGTTTACTTCGCGGGAACGACCGCACAGTGGAGAAGCATGGATGCAAACGGACAGAAGTGTAAAGGCGGTGTCATTTGCAACTATCAGGCACCGATAACCGAAGGCGGCAAGCTGGAAGTGAAACCGAGCAAGCTTGTATACACTGACACTGAAGAAATGAAGAAAAACAATGTTTCCGTTACCATGCAGTACCCGAATGGGGCAGCACCGGCTGCAGGCGAGCAGATTACAGCAGACTGGTACTATACGACTGATGCTCCGGACGGTCTGAAGAAACTGCACCCACTCGCAGCGACCGATTACAGCATGGATGCAAACGGATTGACAAGTTCTTTCAGCCTGAAGCAACAGGCAGCAGCCAAGAAGTTTGGCACTTGGAATTATGTCTGCGTCGTATTTAAAAAGACAGCGGCAGGCAAGACCCTTATGTTTACGAGCGAGCCGATTGCAGTTACCCTGCGTGATGCATCGATTAAACTTACAGGCACAGGCTCCGATCAGGATCCATATCAAATTAAAACTTACGAGGATCTGCAGCTCGTCGCAGAGTATGTAGACAACGGAGAGAACTTTGAAGAACGCTATTTTACATTAGAAAATGATATTACGGTTGCCAAAGACTGGACGCAGATTGGCAGCTCTGCAACACCATTTGCAGGTATCTTTGATGGAAAAAATCATATTGTGACC
>CABQMM010000219.1 GCA_902465215.1 uncultured Bacillota bacterium | reverse complement strand
GGACACTGGGGAACCGTGCCCGGACAAAACTTTGTCTATGTGCATATGAACCGTGCGATTAAAGAGTTCGGACTCAACATGATTTATTTATCGGGACCGGGACACGGCGGAAACTTTTTCGTGTCGAACGCCTACCTCGAAGGCACCTACAGCGAAGTATATCCGAATGTAGGGGAGGACGAAGAAGGGCTGAAGAGACTTTGCAAGCAATTTTCTTTCCCGGGAGGAATCTCAAGCCATGTGGCACCGGAGACTCCGGGCTCCATCAACGAGGGCGGAGAACTCGGCTATTCGCTGGCACACGCTTTCGGCGCGGTTTTTGACAATCCTGACCTGATTGCCGCCTGTGTTGTCGGAGACGGCGAGGCCGAAACCGGACCGCTTGCGACCGCTTGGCATTCCAACAAGTTTTTGAGCGCAAAAAACGACGGTGCGGTTCTTCCGATTCTGCACCTGAACGGATACAAAATCAGCAATCCGACGGTGTTCGCAAGAATTTCGCAGCAGGAGAGAGAATGGTTCTTCAAGGGCTGCGGCTGGAATCCGTATTTCGTAAGCGGAAGCGATCCAATGGAAATGCATGAAAAAATGGCAGAGGCCGTTGACAAGTGCATTGCCGAAATCAAAGAAAACCAGAGAAAGGCAAGAGAAGAGGGGGCAGCCGAGCGTCCGATGTGGCCGATGATTATTCTTGAAACGCCGAAGGGCTGGACAGGACCGAAGATTGTTGACGGAAACGCAATCGAGGGAACTTTCCGCGCACATCAAGTGCCGATTTCCATGGAAAAGGAAGAGCACCTCGCGCAGCTTGAAGAATGGCTGAGAAGCTATAGGCCGGAAGAACTTTTCGGAGAGGATTACCGTCTGATACCGGAGCTTCGCGAATTGGCGCCGGTGGGAGACGCCCGCATGAGCGCAAATCCGCACACCAACGGCGGAAAACTCCTCAGAGACCTCAGAGTGCCTGATTTTAAAGACTATGCGGTGGAGGTTCCTTATCCGGGCAGCGTAAAAGCGCAGGATATGATGGAACTCGGCGGCTATGTCAGAGATATATTGAAACTTAACAAAGAACATAAAAATTTCCGTATTTTTGGGCCGGACGAGGCGAAATCCAATCGTCTGTACCGGGCTTTTGAAGTTGAAAAGAGAGACTTCCAGGGTGAGATTTACGACTTTGACGAAGATCTTTCCCATGAGGGCAGAATCATGGACTCCTACCTGAGCGAGCATATGTGCGAGGGCTGGCTGGAAGGCTATCTGCTGACCGGAAGACACGGCTTCTTTGCAAGCTATGAGTCCTTCATCCGTGTTGTTGACTCGATGGTCTCACAGCACGCAAAATGGCTGAAGGTCTGCAACCAGCTCCCTTGGAGACAGAAGATTGCTTCACTCAATCTGATTTTGACTTCGAATGTATGGCAGCAGGATCACAACGGATTCACGCATCAGGACCCGGGAATGCTCGACCATGTTGCAAATAAAGAAGGCGGATGTTGTGCGGAGTACCTGCCGCCGGATGCAAACTGTCTGCTTTCCTGCTTCGACCACTGCATCAAGAGCAAAAACTATGTGAATGTAATCGTCGCATCCAAGCATCCGAGCCGTCAGTGGCTGACGATGGAGCAGGCGGTCATTCACTGCACGCAGGGAATCGGCATCTGGGACTGGGCAAGTAACGATCAGGGGCAGGAGCCTGACCTTGTGATGGCTTGCTGCGGAGATACACCTACGCTGGAAGCTTTGGCGGCCGTGACGATTTTGAGGCAGCATCTGCCGGAGCTCAAAGTCCGCTTCATCAATGTGGTTGACCTTATGAAGATGGAATCGCACGAAAACCATCCGCACGGTCTGACGGACGATGAATTTGACGCGCTGTTCACGAAGGATAAGCCGGTTGTGTTTGCTTTTCACGGCTATCCGAAATTGATTCACGAGCTTACGCATGGAAGACACAACGAGCAGAATTTCTTCGTTCACGGTTATCTTGAAGAGGGTACGATTACAACTGCGTTTGATATGAGAGTTCAGAACCATATCGACCGCTTCAGCCTCGTAAAGGAAGCGTTGAAGCACCTTCCGCAGCTTGGAAACAAGGCGGGACACCTGACGCAGCAGATGAACGACCTTTTGGTAAAGCATAAAAACTATATCGCCGAGTACGGTCAGGATATTCCTGAGGTTCTCGAGTGGGAATGGAAATAAGAGAAAACGGAGGATACGCGATGATTTATACGGATTTTAAAGGCGAAAAAATTTCTCAGCTCGGATTCGGAACCATGCGGCTTCCGGTTATCAACGGCGTCGATAAAGACATTGACGAGGAAAAAGCACTCGAAATGTTCGACTATGCGTATAAGCACGATATCAACTATTTTGATACCGCATGGGGCTACCACGAAGGAAATGCCGAAATCGTTGTCGGCAAAGCCCTCAGCCGTTATCCACGCGAGAGCTTCCATTTGACAACGAAGTTCCCGGGCTATGACCGCAATAACTTCCCGAAAGTTAAGGAAATCTTCGCAAAACAGCTTGAAAAGCTGCAGACGGAGTATTTTGACTTTTATCTGTTCCACAATGTGTGCGAATACAATATCGAAAATTATCTGAATCCGGAATTTGGAGTGAAGGAGTATTTGGTGTCGGAACGCGAAGCAGGCAGAATCAAACATTTGGGATTTTCCGACCATTCCGGCATTGAGTGCTTCAAGCGCTTCCTTGACGCATACGGTGATGTGATTGAATTTTGTCAGATTCAGCTCAACTGGCTTGACTGGGATTTCCAAGAGGCGAAGGAGAAAGTCAGGATCCTGAACGAAAAGAACATCCCGATTATCGTTATGGAACCGCTCAGAGGCGGAACGCTGGTTGAGCCTGCAGGCAGTGCGGAAAAGTGCTTCCGCTATCTGCAGTCGATTCCGGGAATCGTAACGATTCTTTCCGGCATGTCGAATCTGAAGCAACTTGAAGAAAATATCAAGATTTTTGAAACAAGCGAGCCGATGGGCGAAGATGAAAAAGAAGTGCTTTATGAAAAAGCGAAAAAAATGACAAGCGGCGTACCTTGTACCGCCTGCCGTTACTGCACGACCTATTGCCCGATGGAAATCAATATTCCGTACATGATGAATCAGTATAATCAGATTACCTTTAACCCGGAAGGTCTGTCGTGGTATACGAGCATGGCAATCGGCGGCGTGGAAAAGGGCAAAAAACCTTGGGACTGCCTTTCCTGCGGTGCCTGCAAGGAAGTCTGCCCGCAGCAGATTGACATACCGGGATATCTGGCAAAACTCTCAGCTAAGCTCAAAGAAGCATAAAAAACTTTAGAATGTAGAATATGGAATCGGCAGAAAAAAAGATGGTGTTTTACACCATCTTTTTTGGATCTACCCACTGAGCGAAATCCTCTTCGCTCACAAGCTGCAGTTTTAAAGCCGCTTCTTTTAAGGTGAGATTTTCTCTATGCGCAAGTTTTGCAATTTTCGCGGCATTTTCGTAGCCGATGTGCGGATTAAGCGCGGTGACAAGCATGAGCGATTTGTTCATG
>CABQMM010000218.1 GCA_902465215.1 uncultured Bacillota bacterium | reverse complement strand
GGAAATGATGCAGAGCGGCCTTCCGGTGCCTTTCGGCTTTACTGTCACGACGGAGGCCTGCCGTCGCTATTTTGAAAACGGACGCGTGCTTCCGGCGGAAATTGCCGAGGAAATTTTTAATAAAACAGCTGAATTAGAGGATGTCACAGGAAAGGTTTTCGGCGGAGAAGAAAATCCACTCTTCGTTTCGGTGCGTACCGGCGCGGCAGCCGCGATGCCGGGACTTGCAGAAACAATTCTGAATTTGGGGATGAACGCAGAGACGCCTGCAGATGCAAAAGAACAGCTTTTAGAAGCAATTTGCGACTCCTTCGATTCATGGGAGAGCTCGAAGGCCTTTGAGTATCGCAAAAAAAGGCGGTTCTTTTGGGAAAATGATAGTGACTCAGAGGAAAACGGAGCGGCTGTAAGCGTGCAGGCGATGGTTTTCGGCAATTCCGGCGAGGATTCTGCGGTCGGCATTGTCTCTACCAGAGAATGCATCAGCGGAGAAAACAGACTCTCAGGAAAGTTTTTAACGAACGCACAGGGCAACGAACTTTCGCAGCGCATGGAAGAAGCGCAGGATATTGCCCGCATGACAGAGCACTTTCCGAAGTCTTACGAAAACCTCGTAAAGATTACGCGAATTTTGGAAACGCATTTTAAAGATGTGCAGACTGTGCAGTTTACCATTGATGAAAGCAAGCTGTATATTCTTCTGACGGAGACTGCAGAGCGGACTCCGGCGTCCGCCTTAAAGATGGCGGTCGACATGACAAACGAAGAAATCATCACGGAAAAAGAGGCGATTCTGCGCTTGCAGACAGAAGACTTGCAGGAACTTTTGCAAATGCATAAGGGCAGATGCGCGCTGGATGATGCACCGGAGCTTCGCGCTTATTTTTCCAAACTTATGGAATGGGTCGACGAGGTCAGAGAACTGAAGGTGCGGGCGAATGCCGATGATGCGAAACAAACTCAACAGGCTCTTGATTTCGGCGCAGAAGGCGTAGGGCTTTGTCGAACGGAAAATATGTTTTTCGACGAGGAAAAAATGCGGATGGTACGCAGGATGCTGCTTTCGGAAGATGAGGAAGAACGCCGGAGCATCAACGCACAGCTGAAAGAGATGCAAAAAGAAAACTTTAAAGAAATTTACCGCATTATGGGGGAACGTCCGGTCACAATCCGACTTTTAGACCTGCCGATTAATGATATTCTGCCGATGGAGGAAGAAAACCCGATGCTCGGAAACCGTGGATGCAGGCTCGAACTTGCGATGCCGAAAATTGCGGAGGCACAGACCGAGGCAGTTATCGAAGCGGCACTTGAGGTCCGGGCTGAAATTGAAACGGAAATCGTACCGGAGATTTTGATTCCGATGGTAAGCACGATAGAAGAACTCAGCGTGATAAAAACCGTCGTCAGGGCTGCGGCGGAAAGCTGCATCAAAGCATCCGGAGAAGAGATGGAATATCTGGTCGGAACGATGATAGAGACACCGAGGGCTGCCCTTACAGCGGATAAAATCGCGCAGGAATCCGATTTCTTTTCTTTCGGGACAAATGACCTCACACAGATGGTTTACGGGCTCTCAAGGGAAGATACGGGCATGATTATCGAAACCTATGTCGAGAAAGGAATCTTATATGAAAATCCGTTTCGCACACTGGATCTTGACGGTGTTGGCAGATTGATGGAACTGGCTGCGGTTACGGGTAAGCGTGCACATCCGAGAATGAAACTGGGGATTTGCGGAGAGCAGGCATCGGACCCGCGTTCCATCGAGTTTTGTCATAAAATCGGGATGAATTATCTCTCCTGTGCTCCGGTCAAAGTGCCGACAACGAAGCTGGCAGCTGCACAGGCGGCGGTAAAAGCGGCGGGAAACGAGGAAGCGCGATGATTTCATTTTGGGGGACAACAATAGGAAACTTTGTAATGACTTTTCTGATTGCGATGGTTCCGGTACTTGAGCTTCGGGCGGCAATTCCTGCGGGCGTGATTGCAGGAATGGATCTTCCGATGGTTTTGGCAGCGGCGATTATGGGAAATTTACTGCCAATTCCGTTTATCATCGTTTTCATAAGAAAAATATTTAAATGGATGCAGAGCAAGAGCCCTCGTCTTGCAAACATCGTAGCGAAACTCGAAGCGAAGGCCAATAAGAAGAAAGACAAGGTTCTGAAATATGAGTTTTGGGGATTGATGCTTTTCGTAGCAATTCCGCTTCCCGGAACGGGAGCGTGGACAGGCGCGCTGATTGCGGCAATGCTGGATATGCAGCTAAAACGAGCATTTCCGGCGATTGCAGTAGGCGTGCTGACGGCGGCAATCATTGTGACGGCTGCAACCTATGGAGTAGCCGCATTGGTATAATCGACAAGTAATAATATATGATAAGAAGTTATAAAAATGCTCCCAAGCTTATGCAAGGGAGCATTTATTATGCAATTAATTTGAAGTTATAAACTGATATTATATGTTATTATTCTATTGCAAAGATTAGTCCTGCTTTGCACGCTTCTTTAATCTTACAACCGGTTCCTGCGGCATCTTGAACAGCGGGATGAATCTGTCCCAACCTGTAAATGTCAGGAGAAGAAGGGATCCAACTGCGATATACGCCATGAAGTTGTATCTTAAGAAGTCTGTCGGAACAAGCTTCTGAAGCGGATATACGCCGGCAGCGATACCTACATAGAACGCAAGGTATACGTGCCATGGAATGAGCTGGGAACCGAATACGCCCATAGCGTCTCCGAATGTAGCGTTTCTCAGTTTAATCTTGTACATAGCTTCTTCGCTTTCAGCTTCAATGTTTTCTTCTGCAATCTGCTTGATAACCGGACCCATTGTTACGATCTGAGCCATTTCATCGGATAAAGCAGCGTTTCCGAGTAAGCAGAGAACTGCGTTCCATCCAAGCAGGTGTCTTACCTTCTTGGACATCTTTACAACGAGAGCAGCAAGCGGAGCGAACGCGTCCATCTTCTGCATGATGCCGCCGAATGCAGCAACCCACATCATCATTACAACTACCCATGAACCGGCATCTGCGAAACCTGCCATGACTTCATCGAGGAAATCCTGGAAAGTACCAACAGTTCCGGCGAAGATTCCGAGTACATAGGAAGAAACGATACCGGATCCGATGCAGATGAATGTATTCAGTCCGAGAATTGCAAGCACAATAACGAGGATGAGCGGAATAACCATGTAAAGAGCAACGCCGTCACGAACCTGTTCGAGAAGTGCAACTGCCGCAGGTCTTTCTTCTGCGAGGAATGTCCATACATCATCTGTAATCTGGTTTACAACATGGGAACCGTCAACCGCTTCACCCGGAAGACCCATCGTGATTCCTGCGATGAGGAAGCAGATGCAAGCGAGCGCCATGCAGAGTACAGACCAAACACCCTGGTGTCTGATTCTGTCTACAACCTGTACGCCCTGGATACCGGAGGATACGATGGTTGTATCGGAGATAAGACCGATGTTGTCGCCGAAGCAGGCACCGCCTGCGATAGCGCAAACCGTAAGGTAAAGGTTACCGCCAACGATTTCGTTC
>CABQMM010000217.1 GCA_902465215.1 uncultured Bacillota bacterium | reverse complement strand
TTTTTTGCCTCCTCCAGAGAGATGAACTCCTGCGTGCCGATCTTCTCTTCCTTCTTTTCCAGCACGCTTCCCAGCACAGCGTCGATGCGATAGGTCCACCGGGTCTGCGTGTCGGCGAAAACAAGCCGGTAGTAAGGAGTCTTGATGCCGCCGTCCACCAGTGTTTCCTCCGTAAAGGTCGGTTTGTTCACGTAGCCTGCGTCATCCAAGGCGATCTTCTTTGCGTTTTCAAGAAGAATGTATTCTCTGCCATAGAGAATATCGCCGGTTTTGGCATCAATTTGGTAGAAATACTGATTCTTGCTGGTGTAAAATTCCAACAAATAGCATGGTTCTTTTTGGCTGCTGTTCAACTCGGCTTTGGTAAAAATGACTTTCTGTGCTTCCTTATCAAGCCCTGCATCTTTAAGAGCGATTCTCTTTGCTTCCGGAAGGCTGATATAAGCAGGATTAATGGGATCGATTTCAACTTCATCCTGTAACATCATAAGCGCGTCCAGAGACAGTCCAGCAAGCTCGTCCAAAGTCATGTCGGTCCTTTTCGAAGCAGCAAGAATAAAGTCCGCTTTTCCCCGCGAAATGCTCAGCTCATCTGCAATTTCTTTTGCCTGACTATCGTCAGATTCATCATGGAAAACAACCGTTTCCACGGCCTGCGTCTGCGCTAAAGCGTTCTGAATCGTTGAGGTGAGCGCGGCTTTCAGTTTGCTGTTGCTATTGATTCTGGAGTCAAAAGAAACCAAAACCATACTGTTGCTGTTCTCCATAATACCGCCGGTAACATATGCTGAAACGGTCTGTTTTACAGCGTTCTCAACGCTCTGTTTTTCAAGCGAAATGTCGCGGAGCGCATTTTCTGCATCGCTGTTAAGGAAACTGACATCTTTCACGGTTCCGTTTTTCGCAATTGTGTATTCAATGCTGGGGTTGACATCCAGTGTAAATGCGCCTGCCGTTGCATGGCTTGAAAGGTATTTTGCAGTGACAACAGTACATAGAATCAAAGCCAGACAAGCGGCCATCGTTCCAAACCTGAACCAAACGCTTCTATGACACCCATTGTCATTGCTTTCTGCATCGGCAATCAGATTGTCATCGATTTTTCCGATCGCATTCAGTAATCTTTCAGTTTTCATAGCGTAATACCCTCCTTTTCAAGAAAAATTCTCAAATCGTTTCTCATGCGGAACAGCAATGATGCAACCTTGCTCTCGCTCATTCCGTATGTATCTGCAATATTCCGTATGGACCATAGATGCCAGTACCTGCGGATAAAAATAGTACGCTTGATTCTCGGCTGTGCATACAAAAAACGGTCTATGGCGGAAACCAATACTTTTTCTTCGACAGCCTGCTCAACCGTTGTTTCTGCCGGCACACATTCTTCCAACTCCGTCAGCACTGCTGTAACCTGTCCAAGACCTCGTTTTTGAGCCGTGTACTGCTTATAACGATTCAAAGCAAAATTTCGCGCGATTTTGCCCAAGTAGGTTGATAGGGGATTGGGACGCTGCGGCGGAATAGAATTCCATGCGCCTAAGTAGGTATCATTGGTGCATTCCTCCGCATCCTCGTTGTTATGGAGGATGTTAAATGCAATGGTATGACAATAGTTCCCATATTTTTCTTTGGTAGCGGCTATTGCTTTTTCGTTTCGTGCCCAATACAAATCAATGATTTCACTATCTTTCATTGCGTCCTCCTTCCTCTGTGTGTAAAGGCCTTTCACCTATATACACAACAAAAATCATCTTTCATTGCATGAATACAGAAAAATTTTGCAGTTGGCATAGCTTCTTTGTGTGACAACTGCTGTTGAACATCTAATTATTCTTTTTTCAGAATTTTATCAATCATTGAAACAGCGACAGGCTGCTCTTTACAATCCGATTGACGAAGTAAATGACTTCCTCACGACTGTACTTGTCATAGCCTCCGACGACAACGTGCATCAGGCCGTTTGACAAGTGGGTATAGAGCATTTCCAGCTCCGCGTCGGTAGCATGGCGCAGCTTTTGCTTCCAGTAGGCAATGCTCTCATCTCTGGCAAGGTCGATCATCCTTTGCAAAACAGACGCACTTGCACCTTGGAAGATCAGCACCCGGCAGGCGTCCTCATATTGCTCCACCATTGCATAGATCGCTTCAATGAGGGCGGTCACATCAAAGGAATCTACCAGCTTCAACGATTTCTGAAACGCTTCCAGTAGTTCTTGCTCGATGCTTTCCAACAGTGCAAAGCAATCACTGTAATGCGTGTAAAAGGTCGCGCGGTTCAGCTCTGCCAATTCACAGACCTCTTTAACAGTGATCTTGTTGACAGGCTTTTGTTTGAGCAATATCAAAAAGGATTCTTTCAGAATTCGCTGCGTATATCGGATTCTTGCATCGGTTTTCCTCATAGAAAAAACTCCAAACATAAAAAATTTACAAATTTTTGCGACACTGACGACCTATCTGTCGGTTATCTTTCGCGTAACAACGAGTTGTCGGTTGTCGCAAATGTTCATTTTAAGTATACTATACTTGTGAAAGATAATCAACACTTGTCGTTTAGTTTGGAGGTGATCCCGTGTTTCAAAAGTATCTTGTTACAGGCGCAACCGGCTTTCTCGGACGTGCCGTGGTCGCGCAGCTTCTTGAAAGAAAGGCAGAAATCCACGCCCTTGTCATGGAAAATGATCCTCTGGCGCGGGAACTTCCGCAAGAGGTTCATTCCGTTGTCGGTGATGTATGTGATGAAAGCTCCATGAATTGTTTCTTCTCCGGTGCAGACCGGCAAACTTGCGTCATACATTGCGCCGGTATTGTATCGGTAGCTTCTCATCCGGGCGATAGGATTTACCGGGTGAATGTTGGGGGAACCAACAACATTCTGCGCTTGTGCGCGGAATACGGCGTTGGAAAACTCGTGTATGTCAGCTCAGTCCACGCCGTTCCGGAAAAACCCAAGGGAACGGAGATCACGGAGGATGCCGTGTTTTCGCCGGAACTGGTGCGGGGCGATTACGCAAAGAGTAAGGCCATCGCAACTGCCATGGTTTTTGATGCTGCGAAGCGGGGGCTGAATGCCAGCGTGGTATTTCCCTCCGGCATCATCGGTCCGGGCGACAGTGGGAAAGGCAGCATCACCAATATGCTGCTGGCCTTTCTTAGTGGAAAGTTGCCGGTAGCTGTAAAGGGAGGGTATGATTTCGTGGATGTGCGTGATGTTGCATCCGGGATTGCAGCCTGTGCGGAACATGGTCTGCCCGGTCACGGTTATATCCTCTCCGGCCACTATGTATCTATCCGTGACATACTGGAAGCGACAAAGAAAATGCTTAATCTTAGACGTGCGGTATCCTATCTGCCGATCTGTTTCGCTAAAATGGTTGCGCCTGTTTATGAGAAGTGGAGTTTGCAGAAACAGAAGCCGCTATACTTCACGCCATACGCTGTCGCCGTCCTTGATTCCAACGGCAGCTTCAGTTGGAAAGCCGCTGCCGACACTTTCGGCTATGAACCGAGATCGCTGCAAAGCACCATCCTGGATACCGTTCTGTGGCTGAAAGGCAGCGCAAATGGT
>CABQMM010000216.1 GCA_902465215.1 uncultured Bacillota bacterium | reverse complement strand
TGATCCAGCAGGTGCAGAAGCCGACGCTGGTGATTTCCCATAATAAGACGCTGGCAGCGCAGCTGCATGGCGAGTTTAAGGAGTTCTTCCCGGAGAACGCGGTGGAGTATTTTGTCAGCTACTACGATTATTATCAGCCGGAGGCCTATGTACCTTCGACGGACACTTATATAGAAAAGGACTCGGACATCAACGACGAAATCGAGAAACTGCGCCACTCGGCGACCGCGGCACTTGCAGAGCGCAAGGATGTAATTATCGTCGCATCGGTTTCGTGCATCTACGGCTTAGGAAGTCCGTTTGATTACGAAAACCAGATGCTTTCGCTGCGTCCGGGCATGGAAAAACCGAGAAAGGATATTTTGCGCAGGCTCGTAGATATTCAGTATGTGCGAAATGATTTGGCATTTGAACGCGGGACTTTCCGCGTGCGCGGCGATGTAATTGACATTTATCCGGCTGGCGCGGAATCGGCAGTCAGAGTGGAGCTGTTCGGCGATGAGGTGGAATCCATCAAGGAGATGAACCCTGTGACGGGAGAAATCCTCGGAATCCGCAATCATATCGCAATTTATCCGGCGTCGCATTATGTGACTTCTCCGGAAAAAATGGAGCACGCAATCGAAACCATCGACGAGGAACTCGTGGAAAGGGTGCAGTGGTTCAAAGACAGAGGAAAGCTTCTCGAAGCGCAGCGAATTGAGCAGAGGACAAGATATGACCTTGAAATGCTGAGAGAAGTAGGAAGCTGCAAAGGCATCGAGAACTACTCAAGGCATTTAAACGGACTGCCTGCGGGCACACGTCCTTATACGTTGATTGACTACTTCCCGGACGATTTTTTGATTATTATCGACGAGTCGCATGTTATGCTTCCGCAGCTTCGTGCGATGTATGCGGGCGACCGCTCGAGAAAATCTTCACTGGTGGAATACGGATTCCGTCTGCCGTCAGCGCTTGACAACCGTCCGCTTCAGTTTGAGGAATTCGATAAGCTGATTCATCAGGTCGTATTCGTAAGCGCAACTCCGGCGGCATACGAAAGAGAGGTTTCCGGCGGCGTGAGCGCAGAGCAGATTATTCGTCCAACAGGGCTGCTTGATCCTCCGATTGAGATTGTTCCGACCGAAGGACAGATTGACCATCTGATAGGCGAAATTCATAAAGTAGTCGAGCGTGGCGAGCGTGTTCTGGTGACAACTTTAACCAAAAAGATGGCAGAGAGTTTGACAGACTACCTCAAAGGGGTAAATATAAAGGTAAGATATCTGCATTCAGAGGTCGATACCCTTGAGCGAATGGAAATCATACGGGATTTGCGGCTGGGCGTTTTCGATGTTTTGGTTGGAATTAATTTGCTCAGAGAAGGGCTGGATATACCGGAGGTTTCGCTTGTGGCAATTTTGGACGCGGACAAGGAAGGATTCCTGCGTACCGAGACTTCGCTGATTCAGACCATCGGAAGAGCGGCGCGAAATGCGGACGGCAGAGTTATTATGTATGCGGACCGCATCAGCAAGGCGATGTATGTGGCGATGAAAGAGACCGACAGAAGGCGCAAAATTCAGGACGATTACAATAAGGCGCATGGAATCACACCGACTTCGGTCAAGAAATCCGTCCGCGCAGTCATCGAAGCGACGAAGGCTGCAGAGCCGGAAATGGAGGAATACAAGAGCAAGACGCCGCTTGAATTGACAAAGAAAGAATTGAAAGACTATATCAAGAAGCTGGAAAAGGAAATGAAGCAGGCAGCGCAGGATTTGCAGTTTGAACGCGCGGCACAGCTCAGAGACCGGATTTTTGAATATAAGGTCAGATTATAGATTGGATTATAAAGGAGAGAAAATGTCAAAAGACATCATTATAAGGGGTGCAAACGAAAACAATTTAAAAAATCTTGATGTGGTGATTCCGAGAGACAAGATGGTGGTTTTAACAGGACTTTCGGGCTCAGGCAAATCATCGCTGGCTTTTGATACGATTTATGCCGAGGGACAGAGAAGATATATGGAGAGTCTTTCGTCCTACGCAAGACAGTTCCTCGGACAGATGGAAAAACCGAATGTGGAGTACATCGAAGGGCTTTCGCCTGCAATTTCCATCGACCAGAAGACGACGAACCGCAATCCGCGTTCCACAGTCGGCACCGTGACGGAAATTCACGACTATCTGCGTCTGCTTTATGCGCGTGTTGGCAAGCCGCACTGTCCGGTCTGCGGAAAGCCCATCAGCAGTCAGTCTGTTGACCAGATGGTGGATACCATCATGGGTTTTGAAGAGGGCACCAAGCTGATGGTTATGGCACCTGTGGTGCGTCAACGCAAGGGAACACACGAGAAGATAATCGAGAGAATCAAAAAAGAAGGTTTCACGCGTGTGCGCGTGGACGGCGAAATTAAAATTATAGATGAAGACGAAATCAAGATGGAAAAGACCTTTAAACATACCATTGAGATTGTCGTTGACCGAATCGTTGTCAAACCCGGTCAGGAAGGAAGAATCGCGGAGGCCTGCGAGCTTGCGATTGCACAGGGAGACGGACTTGTTACGGTGGAAGGCGACTTCTATGACAGGCATTACGAAAAGACCTTCAGCACGAAGCTTGCCTGCCCGGATCACGGAATCAGCATGGAAGAGCTGGAGCCGAGAATGTTTTCATTCAACGCACCATTCGGGGCCTGCCCTTCGTGTAACGGACTGGGATTTACACAAAAACTCGATCCGAAGCTTTTGATTGACGAGACTTTGAGCATTGATGACGGAGCGCTTCAGCCTATCTTCGGAACGATGGAATTCAGCGGATTCTACCGTCAGATGGTGGATGCTTTGATTCGTCAGCACGGTGTGGATCCGTCCAAACCGCTCAAGGATTTACCGGAAAAATTCCGCAGGGAGCTTTACTACGGCACGGGGGACAAGCATCTCGTGTATGACTATGTAAGTCGTACTACCGGAACGGTTTCCCATCAGGACCGACCGTTTGAAGGCGCGATGAACAATATCGAGCGCAGGTACCGCGAATCGACCTCGGACTATTTTAAGGACAAAATGTCGAAGTATATGGTAACCAGAGAGTGTCCGGACTGCCATGGAAAGCGTTTGAAGCCGGAAATTCTGGCGGTTACGGTGGGAGATAAAAACATCGCTGATTTGTCGGAAATGTCGATCAAAGAGGCTTTGGAGTTTATCGACGGATTAAAGCTTTCGGAGAAGGACGAGCAAATCGCCCATCAGATTTTGAAAGAAATCAAAGCACGACTGAATTTCCTGGTCGATGTCGGACTGGATTATCTGACGCTCAGCCGTTCGGCGGGAACGCTTTCGGGAGGCGAGTCGCAGCGAATTCGTCTGGCGACGCAGATTGGTTCCAGCCTTGTCGGCGTGCTGTACATTTTAGATGAGCCAAGCATCGGCCTGCACCAAAAGGACAATGAAAAGCTGCTGCAGACGCTTCGCCACCTGACGGACATCGGCAATACGCTGATTGTCGTTGAGCATGACGAGGATACGATGTATGCGGCGGATCATATCGTGGACATCGGCCCGGGTGCCGGAATTTACGGCGGCGAACTGGTGG
>CABQMM010000215.1 GCA_902465215.1 uncultured Bacillota bacterium | reverse complement strand
ACAAGATTTTTCACATTTTTTCACATTTTTTTAAGAAAACACTTGCAATGTTCCCGAAAATTTTCTATAATAGCATTGTGGTTATCCCCCCTGATAACCTCATAATCTCAAATCCAAAATACCCCTTTTGAACAAAGTAGACTGCTCCCCTGCAGTCTATTTTGTTTTAAAGAGAAGCTACGCCGATTTTACGGAAAGGATATTATTATGAAAATCTATGACTACACCCACAAAGCCGAATATTTCGATTCGAAAATTTTACGCCGCTATCTGAGCGATATGCGTCTGGGCGTTTTCGATATTGAAACGCTCGGTCTGTACCCGAAACAGAATCCGATGATTCTTGCCGGAATTATGGCGGTGGAAGAGGACGGCACCTGTCAGGTTCGCCAGCTGTTTGCGGAAAACTCAAAGCCGGAGGAAGAACACTTCCTGCTTGCGGAACTTGAGCAGGAGCTTTCACAGTTTGACTGCATTCTCACCTTTAACGGAAAACGCTTCGATATTCCGTATGTCCGTGAGCGCGCCGCAAGGCTCGGCTTTTCCGACTATCGCAGCGAGCCGTTCAATCTGGATCTGCTTCTGTTCCTGCGCCACTACAGCGGTCTGCGCGAGGTTCTCGGAAATCTCAGACAAAAAACAGTCGAACGCTATATGGGGCTTTCGCCTGACCGCGAGGACGAGATTTCCGGCGGCGAGAGCGTTTTGCTCTATCAGGACTTTGAAAATTGCCGCGATGAAAAAAAGAAAGCCGCTCTGCGTGAAAAAATCCTGCTTCACAACCATGACGACCTTCTTCAGCTTTATAAAATTTTTCCGATTATTTTGCAGACTGATATTCATGCGGCGATGAACAAGATGGGCTTTCCGGTAAAAGGCATCTGCGGGTGGCCGAACCTTCATATTGACAGCATGAAAGTCGCTGCAAACGCTCTGACGATACAGGGACACTATTGCGGAAGCGAAGTGCTTTCTTTTTACTCCTACAGCACACCTGAAAGACCCTATAACTGTACTTTCAGAGCTGACGGCAGTTTTCTCGTCGAGCTTGCCGCACGCGGCATGAAAACGCAGCTTACCAACCCGCTCGCCGTCAACGAGCTTACGCAGGCACTGCTTGTCCGCTTCATGCGTGACAATCCGCGGAATGCCTGATACCGTTACTTAAAAAAGAACCACCACACCATCAGTGCTGCCTGCAGGATGAGAATTGCGGGCACGCCGATGGTGAATTTTTTATGCTTTGTTTTGTGTCTGAAAGCGTTCATTCCGAGCAGCGCGCCTACGGAGCCTCCGATTGCCGCAAGTCCCAAAAGCGTTGATTCTTTTGTCCGCCACGCGCCTTTTTCCGCCTTTCGTTTATCGATTCCGAATGCAAAAAACGTAATAAGATTGATTGCAATTAAATAATAAAGAAAATATTTCATAGCTTTCTCCTTTTTTCCTATTGTATTTTACTAAAAAATGCAGATGATAGCAAGGAGGTGATAAAAATGAAAGCAACACTTGCGACGCTCGAGGGCGTGGATCTCAGCGCAATTACGGAAGCTGAGGAAAAAATCAACAAAGGTCACAAGGAAAAAATCGCTTTGGTGGCGTATGTGACACTTTAATCGTTATGACAGGCATTTGTAAAAAACGAGTGCCTGTTTTTTTCGCCCGTTTGCCGTCTTTTCAAAATTTTGCTATAATACTTTCAAAAAAGTGTAACCTGCCCACCCGAAACGGTGCTTATCAGGGTGAAGGCCTTCAATACAAAATGAGAGGAGATGATTCCCCTTGGACGACAGCAGAATTGTTGACTTATTTTTACTGCGGGACGAAACGGCGGTAAAAGAAAGCAGTGAGAAATACGGAAACCGCCTGCGTGCCTTGTCTTACGGCATCGTCAGAGATATGCAGACCGCCGAGGAATGTGAAAACGATACTTATATGGAAGCGTGGAACTCGATTCCTCCGCACGAGCCGAGAACTTATTTGTTTGCGTTTCTTGCGCGGATTGCACGCCACCTTTCCTTAAACTTCTGCCGCGACCACAGCAGGCTGAAGCGCAGCGCGTTTTTGTGCGAACTCAGCACGGAGCTTGAACAGTGCATTCCCGCTCCCGATGACGCACAATGCCGCATTGACGACATTGCCTTTCAGGAGATGCTCAATGCATTTCTCGGTACCTTAAGCGTTAAGAAGCGCAATATCTTCATTCGCCGCTACTGGTATCTGGACTCCGTTGCCGACATTTCCAAGCGATTTTCGCTATCTGAAAGCAGTGTGAAAACCACACTCTTCCGCTGCCGAAAAAAACTTCGGGAACATCTTGAAAAAGGGGGTTACACTATATGAGAGGACAAGAATTTTTAGATAAGATGGAGCTGATTGAGCCTGCCTATGTGGAAGCGGCTGACATCATGCCGAAAAAGAAAAAAAGTATCTGGATAAAGTGCGGTGCCGCCGCAGCCTGCCTCTGCCTTGCAATCGCAGGATTCATCGCAATCGGACAGCAAAACGAGCCTTCGCAGACCGACCTATCGGGGCTTCCGCCAATCACGATACCTGAGCTTGCGGTCGGCGGAATGGGATTCGAGGGGTATTTGTATCACGATATATCGGAGCTGAAGAATGAAAATCCTTGGTCCGAAAGCAGCCAAATTACAGCACTTCCCGTATACAAAAATGGTTTCTATGACGCAACCCATGCAGGCATTCCTCTCGGGCTTAACGAGGCGGAAATGAGAGAACGCCTCGACTCTGCGGCATCTGCGCTGAAACTCGAAATTCTTTCGACGACGCTGCTTACCGAAGAGGACTATACTTCGGATGCTTCTTCTACGGTTCCGACTGAGATTCATGCCAAGACTGACAATGGAGAGCTTCAAGTCTATGCAAACGGAAATATCGTTTACCTGCTTCCTGATGAAGGGCTTGCGCTTCCGGAAGAATATGCTTTCACTTACAGCGGCAAAACCGATGCCGAGGCGGAAGAAGTTCTCGCCTACCTAAGTGAGTACTACGCGGATCTTCTGAATTTCGAGGAGCCGAAGCTGCTATCCTATGGAGACTATGACATCTACGGGAATTTTGACCGCCACTATATCGTTTATGATGCCGCAGATGATGACACACAGGATATCCTCAATTACAACCTCCGCTACGCACGCTTTTCGCCAAGCGAAACAGGAAAGCTTTCTACCATCTATCTTTATGACGCACTGGCTGTTGCGGAAAAAATCGGAGATTATCCGATTATCACCGCCAAGGAAGCAACGGAGCGGCTGATTTCGGGGCAATATCAGACCAGCGCTCCCGCAGAATTTCCGGGTGAGGAATTCATAGGCAAAGTTGAACTGATCTACCGCAGCAGTTCTTCAGACGAGATGCTCCTGCCGTATTACCGTTTCTATGTTCTGCTTTCCGATGAATATGCGCCGGACACCGATAACGGGCTCAAGACCTATGCAGCCTACTATGTTCCTGCCATCGCCGATGAATATATTGCGGGCATGCCTACCTATGACGGCCGCTTTAACGGATAAATCGCATTCTTAATTGGCAAAAGCCGCTTCCCTCGCGTGGGAGCGGCTTTTGAGTGCTTTATTCCATTTTATCAATGATCTCGAGCAA
>CABQMM010000214.1 GCA_902465215.1 uncultured Bacillota bacterium | reverse complement strand
TTACTTATTTTTCTTTGTTATAGGATGGCACATTTTTTGCTCTTAATTGTTTATGCATCTCGATAATAAAAAATTTACTATAAAAAGATAGGAGTGATTAAAAATGAATAAAAAAACAATTATAACGGCGGCAGTAACCGGCGCATGGCCCAAGAAAGAAAATAATCCAAATGTTCCAATGACCCCGGAAGAAATATGCGAAGATGTCTACCAGTGTTGGAAAGCAGGAGCCGCTATCGCACATCTTCATATGAGAGATGATAACGGCAACGGAACTATGGATCACACAAAGTTTAAAAAAACAGTGTCCCTCATTAAGGGAAATCATCCTGACTGCGATATAATTTTAAACCTCACGACTTCAGGTGATATTTATGCCACTGACGAAACAAGGGTCGAACACATTAAGGAGTTAAAGCCAGAAATGGCATCGTACGATTGCGGTTCCATGAATTGGCTAAATACGGCACTTTTCATTAATTCCCCCGACTTTCTTGAAATGTGCGGCAAACTCTTCACCGAGTGTCACGTCAAGCCTGAAATTGAAGCCTTTGACCCCGGTATGATTGCAAATGCTGCATATTATTTGAAGAAAGGTATCTTAAAAGCCCCGCTTCACTTCCAGTTTTGCATGGGCTGCGCAAACGGGATACCCGGCAGTGTTAAAAATCTCTTGTTTATGAAAGAAACAATGGAACAGCTTTGTCCGGGTTCCACATGGTCTTGCTTCGGTGTAGGACATTCTGCATTGGAAGTCATGTATGCCGCAATCGCATTGGGCGGTCATATTCGTGTCGGAATGGAAGACAATGTAATGTATTCTAAAGGGGTTCTGGCAGAAAGTAACGCACAGTTTGTAGAAAGAGCCGCCCGATTAATTAAGGAATACGGTAATGACGTAGCAACACCTGATGAGGCAAGAGAAATTTTGGGATTACAATAATCTATCTGGTAAGGTGGTGAAATAAATGACGTGGGGAATAAGTTTAATGTATTATCACTGTCCCCAGTGTGGGTTAAAATTTAAGTATCCTCTGGATTTAATCTCTTCGTTCGGTGACGATTTTGGATTATGCCCGCGTTGTCGGCTGCAAGGGATTTATGAGTATGACGGTCCTAGAAGAATTGATGATTTGGATTATATCGAAATCGAGGAATAGACTTTATTAAATAAAAAATGGAGCTGTCACAGCCCCATTTTTTATTTAATATAATACACTCTACCCTCTTTAATCTTCGGAGTCTTCGGATACTCGCCGTCGATATAACCGATGGCGCAATGTCCGACGCCTTCGTATTCCTCTTCGATTCCAAGAGACTTCAAAAGATTCCGGCCCCAATCGGTCTCGAACTCTTCACGGGCGCGGTTAATCCAGCAGCTTCCAAGCCCCAGCTCGTGCGCCGCAAGCATGAGATTTCCCATAACCAGAGCGCCGTCGTATTTTGCGTTGTACCAGTCCTTCTTTGCCAGCACGATCAGCATCGCAGGCGCGCCGTAAAACGGATCCGTGCCTTCCTTTGCACCCAAAATTTCGCGGTTCATTTCCGAAATTTCATCCCGGAGTTCTTTGTTGGTTACCTGAATGATAATCGTGTTCTGAAAACCCTTTCCGCTTGCCGCATACAGCCCCGCCTCAATGATTTGGTCTAAAAGTTCCTGTGGAACCGGGTCTGGCTTATACTTTCTGATGCTTCTTCTCGATTTGATTTTATCTAAAACTTCACTCATTTTTCTCGCCTCCTCTTCTTCCCTTATTATATACCGACTTCCGGCAAAAGAAAAGACTTTACAGCTTCCAGCCCGCCGACTGTTGCTGCGTCCGGAGCATATGGCTGTAGATGCCGTCCTTCGCCTCAAGTTCCTGCGGCGTGCCGATTTCAGCTGCCCGGCCGCCCGCGAGCACCACGATTTTATCCGCCTGTGCAACGGTACGCATGCGATGCGCGATAATCAAAACCGTCTTGTTCTGAATCAGACGGGAAAGCGCTTCCTGAATCAGCGTTTCGTTGTCAACATCAAGGGATGCCGTCGCCTCATCCAGCAAAATAATCGGGGCGTCCTTTAAGAAAGCTCTGGCGATGGAAATTCTCTGCCTTTCGCCGCCTGAAAGCTCTGAGCCGTTTTCGCCGATGACCGTCTGCCAGCCGTTTGGCAGCTTTTCTGCGAATTCGTCGCAGTGCGCCAGTTTCGCTGCGGCAATGATCTCTTCATCCGTCGCGTCTTTGCGCCCAAGGCGGATATTATCCAGAACCGACTGGTTGAAAAGCGTAACATCCTGAAAGACGATTGAATACAGCGACATCAGCGTTTCCAGGTCGATTTTCGAAACATCCATACCGCCGACTTTGACAGTTCCCCGGTCTGCATCCCAGAATCTGGCTACCAGTCTGGAAACCGTCGTTTTGCCTCCGCCCGACGGGCCGATTAACGCGGTAACTTCGCCCTGTTTCGCGGTGAAGCTGACATCCTCCAGCACCTGCTCGCTGCTGTCGTATGCGAATCCCACATGGTCGAATTCCACATCATAGCCTTTGTTTGTCAGTGCCGTGCTTCCCTCCTGTGTTTCATGCGAAAGAATTTCATCCAGTCTCTTGCACATAACATCGGTGGAGATAATCGCTGCCAGGTTTTGAAGCGACATCTGCATCGGGTCGTAGAGACGCGATACCAGCATTAAGAACATGAAGAATGTCAGGACGCTGATGCTTCCTTTCGCAAGGAGCGCGCCGCCCACAAGTGCCGTCGTAGCAATGCCGAATTTCAGCAGCATCTGCGCACTCGCTACGAAGACTGCCGTTCCCAGTTCATTGACAATCGCATGCTTTTCCACGGCTTTTATTTTAGTTGTCAGCCCGGAAAGGTTGCTTTGCTGGGCGTTGTTAGCCTTCAGGTCTCTGACGGTTTCCATGCACTCCTGAATGCCGTCCGCACAGGCCATTTTCAGTGCCATATGCTTTCTTCCCATCGCTCTTTGGACATTGCCGGAGCAGATCACAATCAGAAATGCAATCGGAAGCGGCCACAGCGACGCCAGCGCCATTCTCCAGTCGAAGAAAAACAGGCTGACCGCCACTAAGGCTGTCGATATGCAGGCGCCGACCAGTTCCGGAATCCAGTGGGAGGACGCGGTTTCCATGCGCGCACAATCCGCCATAATCGTGCTGGTTAAATCCGATAAGTCCTTCTTGCCGAAGTAGGAAAGCGGCAGCTTGCGAAGCGTCTCTGCCAGACTGATTCTTCTGACGCCGCTTTCTACATAGGTTGCTAAGAAGGTAATATTGTACTGAATATAGGTTGCAATCGCAATCAAAAGCAGGCAGCCGCTGCATCCGGCAGCATAAAATCCGCCTCTTCCTGCCAAAGTCCCTGCCATGTAGTCGCGCACCAGACAATACAGGAGCCCTACCGGCAGCATGAGAATGATATTAGACACCGATACCGAAACAAAGGCATGCATCATGTCTTTCGCGCCCTGCTCGGAAAGCGCGTATTTATGTTTGATTTTTTCTCTCAAAGTCATTTTGCTTCACCTACCTTCCAACGAACGGATTTATTGTATTCTTCCCACATATGTGCATACAGTCCGCCTTTTTCAAGCAGCTCGCCATGCGTTCCGCTC
>CABQMM010000213.1 GCA_902465215.1 uncultured Bacillota bacterium | reverse complement strand
ACTTGCCGGGATTGAATATGATACGAAAGATGCCGGGCATTTTCTTGTTATTATGCCGGATCATCTGCATTTGAAGATTTTACAGGTTCGCGGCATGCCCGTAGAACTCTTGATACACATCGTTCATACTTTCGGTGGTATTTTAGGCCCTGCTCATCCTTTCGGAACGCGCAGTTCCAGCGCAATGTTCTTTAAGAAGATGAAGCAGCATCCTGAGATTCTGCAAAAGGTTGACTTCATCGAAGGCTTCAACACCTGCGAAAGGAAGGAATCCAATTACCTTGCAACTTCGCTTGCCGAGGAGCTTGACAAGCCGTGCATCGCCGGTTCAGATGCGCATGACGAAGCCTATGTCGGGATGGCGTATACGGTGTTTGACTGCGATATATCGTCTAATAACGATTTAATTAGAGCAATCCGCGAGAGACAGATTGCACAGTGGGGCGGCAGAGTCCGTGGCTACACGCGCAAAGCCAAGATGAAAGATTCATTTTACAGCGTCTGGGGCTTCAAGGCTTACAACAGAAGTCTGGGTGTTTTATTTGCTCCATACAGAAAATATCGAATTAAAAAATTACGAACTTCCGAAGTTTTTTAGCGGATGCTTTTTTCCATCCGGGACGATAAGCTGTGATAAACCAAAAGAGCCTGCATGAGCAGTCAAAACAGGACTGCCCGGCAGGCTTTTCGTATTTCTTTAAAGTTTTAATATCAGATATCAATATCCAAAGGTTTATCTATTTCTTCACCTACATATTTGCCGTTTTTCTTACGCTGTCTGACGCACTCCGTCAAAAGATACTCAATCTGTCCGTTGACGGATCGAAAATCATCCTCCGCCCACGCAGCGATTTCCTCAAATAATTTCGCAGAGATTCGCAGCGGAACTTGTTTCTTTTCTGCCAAAGCTTCACCTCATGTTTGTCAATTTATTAATACAAGGAGCCGGAATTTACAATCGGCTGCGCATCGTGACTGCCGCAAAGCACTACAAGCAGATTGGACACCATCGCAGCTTTGCGTTCCTCGTCCAAATCCACAATTCCATCCTCGTCCAGTTTTTCAAGCGCCATCTTTACCATGCCGACTGCGCCGTCCACAATCATCGCACGTGCGTCAACAACTGCGCTCGCCTGCTGTCTCTGCAGCATTACAGCCGCAATCTCCGGTGCATATGCCAGATAAGTGATTCTCGCTTCCAGTATTTCCAGCCCTGCCTCATTGACCTTGGACTGAATCTCGTCTTTGATTCGCTGTGCAACCACTTCGGAAGAGCCTCTCAAGCTGCCTTCATCTGCAATCCCATCTCCGGTCGTATCGATTCCCGGTGCAACATCGTAAGGATAAATTCTCACGATATTTCTCAATGCGGAGTCGCACTGCAGGCTCAGATATTCCTTAAAGTTGTCTACTTTGAATACGGCCTTCGCAGTGTTCTGCACGCGCCACATAACTGCAATCCCGATTTCAACCGGATTTCCGAGACAGTCGTTAATCTTCTGCTTGTTGTTGTTCAGCGTCATAATTTTCATCGAAATCTTCTTGCCGCCTGCTTCAACAAGCTTTGCTGCTGTATCGCTTCCCGCAAGTGCCAAACCGAGCGCGTTCTTCTTGCCGCTGTCCACATCGCCGGACTGATTCAGCTTCGTCTGCGCCGCCGGGTTCACACCACTGCAGAACGGATTAACGAAGTAAAAACCTTCGCCCTTCAGTGTTCCGTAATACTTTCCGAATAAGGTCAGTACTAAAGCCTCCTGTGGTTTCAGTATCTTAAGTCCGAGAAGCGGAATCCAGCCGAGCGCAAGCCATGCGATGCAAATAAGGACGATTGAGCCTCTCATATAGGATGCAATTGCGAAAA
This sequence comes from uncultured Bacillota bacterium, assembly GCA_902465215.1. Lineage (GTDB taxonomy): Bacteria > Bacillota > Clostridia > Peptostreptococcales > Anaerovoracaceae > CAG-238. The sequence continues at coordinate 1,769 of CABQMM010000213.1, read as the reverse complement.
CCAAGCCAATGCCCGCTGCTAAAAACAAAGCGATTGTTAAAAGCAGTACCAACATTCCATTTTTCTTACCTTGTAAAACTTTTTCTTCCATATTTCATTCCTCCCTTTTGTATCTTTATGATATCATTTTGATATCATAAAGTCAAGAGAGATTTTCTTTTACCGAAAAATTTCATAATTTGCACCAATTATCAAGTAAATTTAAAAGTTTTTTGCACCTATACCATGGTAAAACCCATAATTTTATGCACCTCTTGACATTTTCGCTGCCGTGCCCTATAATCGATTACAACTTGAGTGATTGCAGCTTCTGCTGCAGCCGGATAATATCAGATAATAATTGAGGTGCAAAATGAAAATAACATTAAATCCAAACGAAGAAATCGTAAAAACTGTAAAAGAAGGGCTTGAAAGAACCGGCGGCTACTGCCCGTGCCGAAGGGAACGCACGGACGCCACCAAATGCATGTGTCAAGAATTCAAAGACCAGATTAAAGACCCGAACTTTGAGGGCTACTGCCACTGCATGCTTTACTACAAATCACTGGCAGATTAAACAGCGCATCATAAACGGTCATTTGTATTATTTTTCTTATATACCAGCCAGCCTATCAAAAAGCTGTTCGTCAAAAGGTATGCAAGAAATCCCTTTTTGCTTGCATCCTTTTCTTTTTCTGTCTTGTATTTCATCGACTGCTTGACGAGATAGCCGATTACAAGCAGAATGATTACCAAGAAAGCAAGAGATATGATTGATAGTTTCATTTATGATTCACCGCCTTTGCTGTCAAAACCTAATTCCTTTTCTTGAATCTCCGTGCCGATTCCGATATAATGATTTTAACACATAAAAACATCGGAGGAAAGCATTATGTCGAGGCGAAAGCAAAACCTGAATATCACCTATATATCCGAGCGGCTGCAGGAAGGTCTGCGGCCCATCTCGCATTGCGCTCTATCGACCGTCGTTGCGCCGATGGGCTACGGCAAAACCACCGCCATCAACTGGTTCTTGTCCGAACGCGCAAAAGCTGAATCCGCAAAGATTATACGCATCAGCGTTTATTCCGACAATCTTGTGGTTCTCTGGAAAAGCGTACAGAAGGCTTTCGAGCGTGCCGGATTTTCGTTTCTGCAAAATTAAGCATGTCCGTCCGATGACGCCGGAGAAAGTCTTCTTGCAGACGACCTCTGTCACGAGCTGGCGGACGACTTGCCTTGCTACATCTTTATCGACGATTTCCACCTGCTTACCGACAGCCGCGTGGCCGATTTTCTCTGCACGCTTGCAGACCGTCTGCCTTCCAATGTTCATCTTCTGGTCGCAGGTCGTGACCGTTTTCTGTCTGCTCCTCAGCTCATGCGGCTCGGAAACCGGGTTCACTCCATCGGTGCCGATCTGCTCCGCCTGAATCATACCGAACTGTCTGTCTACGCACACCGCTGCGGGCTTTCCCTTACAGAAAAGGATATGGAGCAGATTTTGAGCTCCACCGAAGGCTGGTTTGCGGCGGTTTATCTGAATCTTCGCACGCTTTTGGAGCATGGAGCTCTTCCGGACGGCAATTCCGATATTTACACCATGTTTACCGAAGCCATGATTCATCCTCTCCCTGCGAAAAAGCGTGAGTTTCTGGCCGTCATGGGACTTTGCGACGAGTTCAGTGCAGAAATGGCGGCTTTTGTTACGGGAGATGCCGAGGCAGAGCAAACCATTACGCTTTTGACCGAGCAAAACGCATTCGCAAAACGTTTATCGGACGGAAAAA
>CABQMM010000212.1 GCA_902465215.1 uncultured Bacillota bacterium | reverse complement strand
GGTGTACTATAAGCTGGACGAATCGCTGCCGCAGGACATTCCATCCATCGTGGCGAACAAAAAACTCAAAAACGACTTCGACATGGCAACTTCGCACTTCATCATGCTTTCGGATGACATCGTTTCGACGGATATGAATGTGATGGAGAGCGCGCTGAAGGATGTTGACGGCGTGACGAATCTGATTTCCTATCACTCGATTCTGGGCACGGGAATTCCGGATTTCTTCATCCCTGACGAAGCAAAGAGCATGCTCAAGCAGGGCGGCTATCAGATGCTGATGGTAAACAGTGAGTACGACACCGCTTCGGATGCGGTTGCCGAGCAGCTTGACGAGATTCGCTCGATTGTGAAGAAATATGACCCGAATGCGCTTGTTACGGGCGAAGCGGCGATGACCGACGAACTCATTGATGTCACCGCAAAGGACTTCGTAACGACGAACTATATTTCGATTTTAGCGATTTTCCTGATTATCGCCTTGACCTTCAAGTCGATTTCGGTTCCGGTGGTGCTGGTTGCGACCATTGAGCTGGCGATTTTCATCAATCAGGCATGCCCGTACTTCCTTGGTACGGAGGTGCCGTTCATCGCGCCGACCGTTATCAGCTGCGTACAGCTTGGCGCGACGGTTGACTACGCGATTTTGGTTACGACCCGATTCCGTGAGGAAATCCAGAGCGGTCATGATCGTCGTGAAGCAATCCGTATCGCGATGAACACCTCATACGGATCGATTATCACCAGTGCGCTCGTGCTCTTCTGCGCGACCCTGGGCGTTTCGTTCGTATCGAGCATCGACCTGATTGGTTCGCTTTGCATCATGCTTGCAAGAGGTGCAGTTATTTCGGCAATTGTATGTATCTTCATGATGCCGGCAATTCTGTACATCTGCGAACCAATCTTCGCGAAAACAAGCTATAAGTGGCGCGGATAGGCAAATACCCCATGGGGGTCGCCCGCACAGTTGATTCAATCGACTGTGCGGGCGGCACTTTTTTTCCTCAGAATCCGGCGAGATTCTCTTGCGAAACTCTTGAAAAAAAGAGGATTTTGGTATACAATAATTAGTAATATTTTTGTTAAGAAAAGATTTTTTATAGAAACCAAAAGAGAAGAAAGTGAGGAGAACATGGCGTTTTACTTTGAAGAACCATCAAGAACATTTAACGAATACCTTTTAGTTCCAGGCTACTCCGGCAAGGAATGCCGCGTCGAAGCGGTTTCGCTAGCAACTGCGGTAACAAAATTCAAGAAGGGCGAAAAACCCGAAATCACAATGAACATTCCATTAGTTTCTGCTGTAATGCAGGCCGTTTCCGATGACAAAATGGCGGTCGCGCTTGCGAAAGAAGGTGGAATTTCTTTTATATTTGGCTCACAGTCGATTGAAAATCAGGCGGAAATGGTGCGCCGCGTAAAGACGCACAAGGCGGGATTCGTGACCAGCGACTCCAACCTCAGACCGGACCAGACGCTTCGCGATGTGCTCGAGCTCAAGGAGCTTAAAGGTCACAGCACAATTGCAATCACGGACGACGGCACGGCAGAAGGCAGAATTCTCGGACTTGTGACGAGCAGAGACTACCGCGTTTCCAGAATGGAAATGGACACGCCGATCAGCGACTTTATGACTCCGTTTGAAAAACTCGTTTACGGAAAGTCGGGAATCACCTTGAGTGAAGCGAATGACATTCTTTGGGATAATAAGCTGAACGCACTTCCGATTATCGACGAAAATCAGAGACTGACGCATTTTGTTTTCCGCAAAGACTATGATTCGCACAAAGACAACCCGAACGAGCTTTTGGACGAACATAAGAGATATGTGGTAGGCGCAGGCGTCAACACGCGTGACTACGAAGAACGAATCCCGGCGCTGGTTGAAGCAGGCGTGGATGTGCTTTGCATCGATAGTTCCGAGGGCTACAGCGAGTGGCAGGCGGATACGATTCGCTGGGTGCGCGAAAAATACGGCGACAGCGTGAAAATCGGTGCAGGCAATGTCGTTGACGGCGAAGGTTTCCGCTACCTTGCAGAAGTTGGGGCGGACTTTGTGAAGATCGGTATCGGCGGCGGCTCCATTTGCATTACGCGTGAACAAAAGGGCATCGGCCGCGGACAGGCGACGGCAGTTATCGAGGTTGCTGCGGCTCGTGACGAATACTTCAAAGAAACCGGAATCTATGTTCCGATTTGCTCTGACGGCGGAATCGTTTACGATCACCACCTGACGCTTGCGCTTGCCATGGGCGCGGACTTCATCATGCTCGGCAGATATTTTGCGCGTTTTGATGAGTCTCCGACAAACAAATTGAATATAAATGGTAATTATGTAAAAGAATACTGGGGCGAAGGCTCCAACCGTGCAAGAAACTGGCAGAGATACGACCTCGGCGGCGACCCACGCATGAAGTTCGAAGAGGGCGTTGACTCCTATGTTCCGTATGCCGGCTCGCTTCACGACAATGTGAACCTCTCCCTCACAAAGGTAAAATCCACGATGTGCAACTGCGGCGCGCTTTCAATTAAGGAACTGCAGGAAAAGGCGAAGCTGACGCTTGTTTCGGCGACATCCATCGTGGAAGGCGGCGCGCACGATGTTATCCTCAAAGACGCATCCGGAAATGTGATTAAGTAGTTGAGGTGGATTTTATGAGAGAAAATATCGTAGTTTTGGACTTCGGCGGCCAGTATAACCAGCTGATTGCCCGCCGTGTCCGTGAATGTAATGTATATTGCGAGGTTCATCCTTATACGATTTCGATGGATGAACTGAAGGCGCTGGCTCCGTCCGGGATTATTTTGACGGGCGGCCCGAACAGCGTGTACGGCGAGGATTCCCCGCAGTGCAATCCGGAAGTTTTCAAGCTCGGCATTCCGGTGCTTGGAATCTGCTACGGTGCGCAGCTTTTGGCTCACCAGCTCGGCGGCAGGGTTGCGACGGCTCCGGTCAGCGAGTACGGCAGAACCGAGGTTACGGTTGATGACCGCAGCGGCCTGCTTTCCGGCCTTGGCGTTGGCGGCCCGGAGACGACGGGCTGTGGTACAGTCGGCAATACGATTATGTGGATGAGCCACACCGACTATATCGAAACTGTTCCCGCGGGCTTCAAAGTGACCGCACACACGCCGGTCTGCCCTGTAGCAGCTATGGAAAATGCTGCGGCTGGCTTCTATGCGACGCAGTTCCACCCGGAAGTTATGCACTCCGTGGAAGGCTTTAAGATGCTGCAGAACTTTGTCCTTAAAATCTGTGCCTGCAAAGGCGACTGGAAGATGGACAGCTTCGTGGAAACGACCATCCGCGAAATCCGCGAAAAAGTAGGTGACGGCAAGGTGCTTTGCGCCCTGTCGGGCGGCGTTGACTCTTCAGTTGCTGCAGTGCTGCTTTCAAAGGCTGTCGGCAAACAGCTTACCTGCGTTTTCGTTGACCACGGGCTTCTCCGCAAAAACGAAGGCGACGAGGTTGAGGCTGTTTTCGGCCCGAACGGTCCGTATGACCTGAACTTTATCCGCGTGAACGCGCAGGAACGTTTTTATTCCAAGCTTGCCGGCGTAACCGAGCCGGAGGCAAAGCGCAAAATCATCGGCGAGGAGTTCATCCGCGTCTTCGAAGAGGAAGCAAAGAAAATCGGTGCTG